>NZ_CM002285.1:4300618-4306854 GCF_000497445.1 Streptomyces roseochromogenus subsp. oscitans DS 12.976
GCCAGGGCGGGGCGACCGTCGCTTGCCGTGGCGGTGTCTTCCCCTCGATCCTCGGACCTTGCGCTGTCCCGGCCGTGAGAGCCACGGTCCCTCCAACGTCACGCCACGGACGGTCGCCCGTCCCCCGTTGCCGATCAGTCTGCGTCGGGATTCGGCCATGCACGGCCTGCCTTGACGGGTCCCTGACGTCTCGTCAGCCCGGTTTGACGGGCCTTTGACGGCAGGCGGGCCCGCGCCGTATGGGTGCCGCAAATTCCTCGCCGACCTGGGCGGTTGGCCCGGCGGGCAGGGCTAGATTCCCTCTCGGCCGCAGCCGGGACCGAGGAGGTCCAGGGCGCCGCACGACCGGCGGAGCCCACCCACTCCGCGGCGGCGCACAGCCGTGGTGACGCGATACCGCGGTGGCACAAAGCTGCGGCTGCGCGAAGCCGCGGTCGCGCGCAGGCGGCCGTCGACCACAGTCCCCGTCCGCCTCACGGCACGAAGGTGTCCGATGCTTCCCGCCGCCCCCCAGCAGGCCCCACCCTCCCGCCTCGAACACACGCCCCGGCCCGGTCCGGGAGGCAGCGGCAGGCGCCGCGCCGCCGGCGGGCTGTTCGAACCCGTTCAGCTCGTCCGCGAGTTCCCCGAGGCCGTACGCAAACTGCACCCGCGCGTCCTGGTGCGGAACCCGGTGCTGTTCGTCGTCTCCGTCGGCGCGGTCCTCACCACCCTGTCCGCGCTGCTCCATCCGGCGGTCTTCACCTGGGTCATCAGCCTGTGGCTGTGGCTGACGGTCGTCTTCGCCAACCTGGCCGAGGCGGTCGCAGAGGGCCGCGGCAAGGCGCAGGCCGAGTCGCTGCGCAGAGCCCGTACCGACACGGTGGCGCTGCGGCTCGAACACTGGAGCTACGGCACGAATCTCGCCGCCGCCCGCACCGCGGCCGTCGCTGCCACCGACCTGAAGCCGCTGGACGTCGTCCTGGTGGAGGCGGGCGAGATGATCCCGGCGGACGGCGATGTCATCGATGGAGTGGCGGCGGTGGACGAGTCCGCGGTCACCGGTGAGTCGGCGCCGGTGATCCGGGAGGCGGGCGGAGACCGCAGCGGGGTCACGGGCGGTACGACGGTGCTGTCCGACCGGATCGTCGTCCGGGTCAGCGCCCGCCCCGGGCACAGCTTCCTGGACCGGATGATCGCGCTCGTCGAGGGCGCCTCCCGGCAGAAGACCCCGAACGAGATAGCCCTGAACATCCTGCTGGCCTCCCTCACGATCATCTTCATCCTGGTCGTGGTGGCCCTGCAGCCGATGGGCGAGTACGCGGGCGCCGCCCAGTCCACGACCGTGCTGGTCGCCCTCCTCGTCACCCTCATCCCGACCACCATCGGCGCCCTGCTCTCCGCGATCGGCATCGCCGGCATGGACCGCCTGGTGCAGCGCAACGTCGTCGCCATGTCCGGCCGCGCGGTCGAGGCGGCCGGCGACGTGAACACCCTGCTGCTCGACAAGACCGGCACCATCACGCTCGGCAACCGGGAGGCCGCCGCCTTCATCGCGCTGCCCGGCATCGACGAACGGCAGCTCGCGGACGCGGCCCAGCTGTCGTCGCTGGCCGACGAGACGCCCGAGGGCCGTTCCGTCGTCGTCCTCGCCAAGGACCGGTACGGCCTGCGGGCGCCCGCCCAGGGCGAGTTGGCGAACGCCCGCTGGGTGCCGTTCAGCGCGCAGACCCGCATGAGCGGTGTCGACCTGCGCTGGAACAACGGAGCCGTCTGCGCCATCCGCAAGGGCGCCGCCCAGCAGGTCATCGACTGGGTGCAGATGTACGGCGGCCACGTCCCGCCGGAGGCGCGCAGGTACGCCGATGCCGTGTCCGCCGCCGGAGGGACCCCGCTGCTGGTCGCGGTGCACGACTGGGACGGGCCGCGCGCCCTCGGCGTGATCCAGCTGAAGGACGTCGTCAAGGACGGCATCCGCGAACGCTTCGCCGAACTGCGCCGCATGGGCATCAAGACGGTGATGATCACGGGTGACAACCCGCTGACCGCGAAGGCGATCGCCGAGGAGGCGGGCGTCGACGACTTCCTCGCCGAGGCCACCCCCGAGGACAAACTCGCCCTGATCAAGCGGGAACAGGAGGGCGGCAAGCTGGTCGCGATGACCGGCGACGGTACGAACGACGCGCCCGCGCTCGCCCAGGCGGACGTCGGCGTGGCGATGAACACGGGCACGTCGGCCGCCAAGGAGGCCGGCAACATGGTCGACCTCGACTCCAACCCGACCAAGCTGATCGAGATCGTCGAGATCGGCAAGCAACTGCTCATCACCCGGGGCGCGTTGACGACGTTCTCCATCACGAACGACGTGGCGAAGTACTTCGCCATCATCCCAGCGATGTTCGCGGGCACGTACCCGGGCCTGGAGTCGTTGAACGTGATGGGTCTACACAGCCCGACCTCGGCCATCACCTCCGCGATCATCTTCAACGCCCTGATCATCGTCGCCCTGATCCCGCTGGCCCTGCGCGGCGTGCGCTACACCCCGTCCTCCGCACACGACCTGCTCCGCCGCAACCTCCTCGTCTACGGCCTCGGCGGACTCGTCCTGCCCTTCGTCGGCATCAAGCTGATCGACATGCTGATCTCGGGGGTACCCGGCCTTGGCTGAGCCGCGCCCGCCCCTCTGGCTCTCCCGTCAAGGTCCCGTATGCGCACGTCAGGACCTCGTCAGAGACCGGGGTTTCGTCTTGTCCGGCCGATGCCGGACGGCTTCCATGGACGATGTGAACAGCGCCTGGCTCCTGCTCGACCGGCCGCCGAGTCCCGCTCGGCCGTCGCGTCGTCAGCCGCGCTGACCGGAAGCGCCCGCGCCACACGCCGATATCGCGTCCCGCCGACGCCGTACCGCGTGGACGCCGCGTCCCGCCGACGCCGCTCTCCGTGACCCGAGGGGCGCCGTGATCGGCTCCGGCGCCCCTCGTCCTCCCTTCACCACCGCACGCCCACCCCCTGAGACGGGGCGTCCCGGCGTGCCCGCTACCCCGGAACGGATCATGTCCAACTCCACCCTTTCCCCCTTTTCCGCCCGTACCGTCCTGGTCACCGGCGCCACCGCCGGCATCGGCTACGAGACCGCACGGCAGCTCGCCGAGCGCGGCGCCACGGTGCTGCTGCACGGCCGTACCGCGGAGGAGACGCGGGCGGCGGCCGACAGCCTGGTCGCCACGGCCGCCGTCCGCGAGGACCAACTGGCGCTGTACGCAGCCGACTTCGCCCGCCTGGAAGAGGTCGAGCGGTTCGCCGCCGCGGTGGTCGCCGAGCACCCGCACCTGGACGTCCTCGTCAACAACGCGGGGATGGCCGCCCCCGAGCGGCACACGGTCACCGCCGACGGCAATGAGGTCGCCTTCCAGGTCAACTTCCTCGCCCACTACCTCCTCACCTGCCTGCTGGAGCCGGCGCTCACCAGCGACCCGGGCGGCCGCGTCGTCAACGTCTCGTCCTCCCTGCACCGCACGGCCTCCATCAGCTGGGCCGACCCCAACCGCGCCCGCCGCTACTCGCGCCTCGCCGCCTACGCCCAGTCGCAGCTCGCGCTCACGGTGTTCGCGGCCGACCCGCGCGTCACCGCGGTCTCCGTGCACCCGGGCATCTGCGACACGGCCCTGCTTCCCCTCTACGCCCACGAGGGCGTGTCTCCCGCCGAGGGTGCCGGGCACGTGGTGCGGCTGTGCGACCCGGCCGTCGAGATCGTCAACGGCGCCTACTACGACCGCGGGGAGCGCGTCGACCCGGCCCCGGCGGCGACCGAGGACCGCACGGTCCGACGCCTGAACAAGCTGGCGGACCTGCTGGTCGGCCGCACCGCTTGAAGAACCTTTCCGCACCCAGGAGTTGACGTACATGTCGAAGCGTGCCCGCAAGAAGAAGGACCGCCGCAAGAAGAAGGCCAACCACGGCAGCAAGGCCGGCCAGCGCTGACCGAGCCACAGGTGGGGCGGGCGACAGGGAGCGGCACCCCGGTCGCCCGCCTTGTTCCCCGTTCCCGTATTCCCGTCTCACCTTCGGGAGGCATGGATGATCGAGATCTCACCGCCGGACGCACGGGCGCTCGTGCGCTGGTTCCCCACGGGCACGCCCGGCCCCGCCACGATCGGCGAGCACGCGCTGGCCACGGGCGTCGGCCGTTGGTGGGCCGACCGGCCGGTCCAGCCTCGCGCGCTGGCCGTGTCCTGCGCCGGCCACGCGGTGCTGCGCGGCAGCCCGGAACAGCTCACACCCGGTCTGCTGGCCCCGCTGGCCGGCAACCGCTTCGAGGCTCCGGCCCGTTTCCTGCCGGCCCTCGGCGCGTCCTTCGGCCGGCTGATCCCCTGGGAGCGCATGGTCTGGACGCTCCAGGCCGCACCGCAGCCCGCCGCCGTCCCGCACGGAGTGACGGTACGGCACCTGGAACCGGCGGACACCGACGCCGTGCACGCCCTTGGCCCCGACGCGTCCTGGCTCTCGGCGAGCTGGGGCGGCCCGCTCGGTCTCGCCGCCTCCGGCCACGCGTGGGCCGCCGTGGACCGTGCCCGTCGCATCCTGGCCGTGGCCTGCACCTACTTCCGCGGCACCGGTTACGAGGACGTGGCCGTCTACACCGTCCCCGACCACCGCCGCCACCGCCTCGCCCTGGCCTGCGTCATCGCCCTGTCCGCGGACATCGCGGCCCGCGGCCACACGCCCAGCTGGAACTGCTCGGTCCTCAACCGCCCCAGCCGCCTGCTGGCCTGGCACGCCGGTTTCCGCCTGGTCCGCGAGTACGTCCACTATGCGGCGGGCAGCCCTACCGCGGACTGCTTCGCCGGAGTACGGAACCGAGAGGACCGCCATGCCCGCACTGCGTCAGGCCCGTGTTTCTGACCACGGCACGATCGTCGAGTGTGTGCAGCGGTGGTGGGGGGACTCACGCACCCCCGAGCAGGCCCGGGAGCTGTCCTTGCTGCTGCCCAGGCTGTTCCTGCAGTTCTTCTCCGGCACCAGCCTGGTCCTGGAGGACGGCACGGACATCCGTGCGTTCCTCATCGGCTTCTACGCCGCCGACAACGCCACCGAGGCATACATCCACTTCGTGGGAGTCGACCCGAAGCTGCGCGGACAGGGCATGGCCCGGAGCCTGTACACGGCGTTCTTCCAGCGTGCCGCCGAAGAAGGCCGCACGGTGGTCCGTGCGGTCACCTCGCCGACGAACGCGGGGTCCGTCACATTCCACCGCGCCATGGGGTTCTCCCTGGAGAGCGGGGACAGCGAGGCCGACGGGCTGCCCGTGCACACCGACTACGACGGTCCTGGGCAGGACCGGGTGTGCTTCTACCAGAGGATCGCTCCCTGACCCGCTCGACCTGATCACGGAGCACCTGGATCGGCGTGTGGAGTACCCGAGGAGGGACGAGGTGGCCGCGCTCGTCCGCAAGGGGAAGAAGATTCCGTCCGTCACGGCAGTCCGGCTGCCACGGGTACTGCTTGGGCTTGTACTCGCTGCGCACCCGCCGAACAGGTCGAGCACACCGGACGTTGTCGTATGAGGCCGGCCTCCCTGATGCTCGCGAAGACGCCGTGCTGACAGCGGCCTCTCCCTGGGTCAGCTTCGGCGATTGGCTCCTTTCAGCCGCCGCCCGGTTCGCCGTCTCGTTGTCGAGCACGATCACCTCGTCAGCGGCTTCGGTGCGGCTGTGCCATCGGTAGCCGAGCCGAGGAGATCCGGCCCCCACCCCAACCCAGAAGAAACGCCCTACTCTTCAGCACGTGACCACCAAGCTGACCCTGCTGTCCCATGTCGCCTGCCATGGCCGGGAGATCACCGCGCCGCGGCTGCGCGGGTTGCTGGCGTTGCTCGCGGAGGATCTGCGGGGCGGCTGCAGTACGGGGCGGCTCGTGGAGGGGCTGTGGTGGGCGGAGGAGTTGCCGGAGCGGCCGGGGAAGGCGGTGCAGGTCCTTGTGTCGCGGCTCCGGGCGCAGGTGGGGGCCGAGCTGGTCGTGAGTACGCCGACCGGCTATCGCCTGGCGCTGGATGAGACACAGGTGGACAGTTCCGCGCTGCTGCTGCACGAGGCGGCGAGCGCCGAGCGGGCGCGGGCCGGGGACCATGCGGGCGCGCTGGCCGAGGCCGAGGCCGGGCTGGCGTTGTGGGACGGGAGTGCGGGCGCCGGGGCCGGGGAGGATCTGCGCGATCCCGTCGTAGCGCTGCGGGCCGGGCGGGTGCGGGCGCAGCGGGCGCT
>NZ_CM002285.1:4307429-4330700 GCF_000497445.1 Streptomyces roseochromogenus subsp. oscitans DS 12.976
ATGGCGCCCCTGGCCCAGTTGGCCGAGGAGCTGCCGCGGGACGAGGAGGTGCTGGCGGAGCTGCTGCGCTGCGAGGCCGCCGGGGCGGGGCGGGCCGCGGCGCTCAGCCGGTACGACGCCTATCGGCGGCGGGTGCGGGATGAGCTGGGGGCCGATCCTGGGCCCCAACTCAAGGCCGTGTACCAGGAGTTGCTGAGCGCGGACGCGCCGCCCGTCCGGCACGGGGTGCCGCATGAGCCGAATCCGCTGCTGGGGCGGGACGCCGACCTCGCCGCCGTGGCCGGGCTGCTGCGGGAGGCCAGGGTGGTCACCGTCGTCGGTCCTGGCGGGCTGGGCAAGACCCGGCTCTCGCACGCGGTGAGCCGGGCCGCCGAGCAGCCCGTGGTGCACTTCGTCACCCTGGCCGGTGTCACCGCCGACGACGACGTGGCCGGGGAGGTCGCCTCGGCGGTCGGTGCCGGGGAGAGCCGGCAGTTCGCCGGGGGCGGGGATGCCGTGAGCGGCATCGTCGGCTCGCTCGGCGGCGGGCCGGTCCTGCTGGTGCTGGACAACTGCGAGCATGTCATCGCGGGTGCGGCCGCTCTCGTCCAGGCGCTGGTGTCGCGGTCCAGGCAGCTGCGGGTACTGGCCACCAGCCGGGCCCCGCTGGGGCTGACCTCGGAGTCCGTGTACGCGCTGCCGGAGCTGTCCCAGGCGACCTCGGTGGAACTCTTCGTACAGCGGGCGCGGGCCGCCCGGCCCGGCGTGGAGCTGCCCGCGGGCCCGGTCGCCGAGATCTGCCGGCATCTGGACGGGCTGCCGCTCGCCGTGGAGCTGGCCGCGGCCCGGGTCCGGGTGCTCTCCGTGGCCGACATCTCCCGCCGGCTGCGGGACCGGTTCGCGCTGCTGCGCGGCGGTTCCCGTGACACACCCGAGCGGCACCGCACATTGCGGGCCGTCGTCGACTGGAGCTGGAATCTGCTGGAACCCGACGGCCAGGCCGCCCTGCGCGCCCTGTCCGTGTTCCCCGGCGGCTTCACCGAGGACGCGGCCGAGTATGTGCTCGGCGACACCGGGGACGCGCTGGAGCTGCTGGAGCAGCTGGCCGGACAGTCGCTGGTCAAGGTGGGCGACAGCCCGTCCGGGGTGCGCTTCCACATGCTGGAGACGCTGCGGGAGTTCGGCGCCGCCAAGCGTGCCGAGGCCGGCGCGGAGGAGGCGGTCACCGAGCGGTTCCTCGCCTGGGCACGGGACTTCGGCCGCGCCCATCACGATGTGATGTTCAGCAGCGACCCCGTACCCGCCTGGCTGCGCATCCGGGCCGAGCAGGACAACCTCGTGCTGGCACTGCGCCACGCCCTGGCCCGCGCCGACGGGCCGAGCACGGCCGCCGTCACCGCCGTTCTGGCCTCCCTGTGGGCCACCGACTCCAACTACCTCCGGCTCACGGCCCTCACCGCCGAGACCGGCGGGCCGCTGTCCCGGTTCCGGCCCGGACCCGAGAGCCCCGAGGACGTGGAGCCGGCGCGTAGCGCGGCGGCCGTGTGCACGGCGAGCCTATTCATGGGCCACGGCCCGCACGCCGTACGGCAGTTGGTCACACTGCGCCGGCTGCCGCCCGCGCCGCCGGACACCCTGCTGCGGGCGCTGTCGATCGTGCTGTGCGCCGTCCCGGACATCCATCCGCCGCGGTTCGACCGGCTGGGAGAACTGTGCCAGTCCGGCGAGCCGCTGCTGGCGGGCGTCGCGGCCGGCGTGGCGAGCTATGTGTGGGAGTCGCAGCATGAGACGGAGCGCGCGCTGGCGTACGCCCGCCGGATGCTCGACGCGCTGGCGCCGCTCGGCAATCCGGCCACCCGGCTGCTCAGCCACGGGCGGATCAGCGAGCTGTGCCTGCAGTCCGATCGGGGCGCGGAGGCGTACGGCCATCTGCGGGCCGCGCTGGACGCGCTCGGCGAGTTCAACCGGTTCGGCGACTGGTCGGACTCGGTCGGGGTGCACTGGGGGCTGGTGCTCGCCTGTCTGCAGCGCGGGGACGTCGAGGAGGCGGAGTACTGGCTGAGACTCGCGGAGCTGGACCAGCCGCCGGAGTCCGCCCGGGTCTTCAGCCCCGATCTGCCGGCCCGGGCGGAGATCGCGCTGAGCCGGGGGCTGACCGAGGTCGGGCTCGGGCTGTGGCGCCGGGCGGCCGCGCGGATACGGGAGGACAGCCTGCTGTATCCCGGTGACCCGTTCGTCGAGCCGTGGTCGCTTCAGGTGCGGTCGGCCGCGCTGGCGGCGCATGCGCAGGCCGGCCGGCTGGAGCCGGTGGCCGACCTCGCCGAGGAACTGCGGGAGCGGCTGCTCGGGATGCTGTCCGGAGCCGCGGCGCAGGGCGCTCTGGCCGCCGGGGCTCCGGTGGAACTACCGGTGTACGGCACGGTGTTGCTGGCACTCGGCTTCGCCGGGCTGGCCCGGGGCGAGCCGGGGGCGGTACGGCTGGTGGCGCTCACGGAGCGGATGCCGGCGGTACGGGAGTTCCCCACCCTGTCCCTGTCCCGGTCCCGGGAGGCGGCCGAGAACGCCGACAGGGCGGCGTACGCCGACGCGAGGTCGAGGTACGCCGCCCTGGGGCGGGAGGAGTTGCGGGCACAGGCGCTGCGCGAGCTGACCGGCGGTGATCCGCCCGAGTCGACCGGCTGGTGACCCGCCCGAGCCGACCGGTCTCCCGCCTCACCGCTTGGGCTCGCGGTTGAACCGCGCCTTGGACCACAGGTAGCCCAGTACCGTCAGCCCCAGGCACCAGCCGACGGCGAGCACCGCGTTCTTCGTGCCGATCCCGCTGCCGAGCAGCAGTCCGCGCAGGGTCTCGATGCAGGGCGAGAAGGGCTGGTACTCGGCGAACCAGCGGAACCCGCTCGGCATGGAGTTCACCGGCACGAACGCGCTGGACAGGAGCGGCAGCATCGTCAGTGGCATCCCGAGGTTGCTGGCCCCCTCGGGGTTGGGGCTGACCAGGCCGATGCCGACCGCGATCCAGGTCAGCGCGAGGCTGACCAGAGCCATCAGCCCGGCCGCCGCGATCCACTCCACCGGTGTCGCGTCGGGCCGGAAGCCGATGGCCAGTGCGATGCCCAGGATCAGCACCAGAGCCAGCATCGTCTGGATCACGCTGCCGATCACATGGCCGATCAGCACGGAGGCGCGGGAGATCGCCATGGTGCGGAACCGGGCGATGACGCCCTCGGTCATGTCGGTGCACACGGACACCGCGGTGCCGAGCGAGATCATGCCCACGGTCATGAGAAGAATGCCGGGGACGAGGTAGGCGATGTAGTCGGCACGGTCCGCGTGACCGCCGTTGAGGCCGGCGCTCATCGCGTTGCCGAAGACGTAGACGAACAGCAGCAGGAGCATGACCGGGGTGAGCAGGACGTTCAGAGTGAGGGAGGGGTAGCGGCGGGCGTGCAGGAGGGTGCGCCGCAGCATGGTGACGTTGTCGCGGAACGCGTGGCCGGCGGTGCTCATCGAGTGGTCTCCTTCGCAACGGAGTTGGCGGGCTGGGCGGGTACGGGGCTACCGGTCAGGGCGAAGAACACGTCGTCCAGGTCCGGGGTGTGCACGGACAGCTCGTCGGCCTCGATGCCGGCGGCGTCGAGCCAGTCGAGGACGGCGCGCAGCTCGCGCTGGCTGCCGTCGCTGGGGATCTGCAGGGCGAGCGACTCGTCGTCGCGTGTGGTCTCGCGCAGCGCGGTCGCCGCCCGCTCGTACGCCACCGGTTCGGAGAACCGCAGCCGTATGTGACCGCCGGGGACGAGCCGCTTCAGCTCGTCGGCGCTGCCCTCGGCGACGAGCTTGCCGCCGTTGAGCACCGCGATCCGGTCGGCGAGCTGGTCGGCCTCTTCCAGGTACTGGGTGGTGAGGAAGACGGTCGCACCGCCCGCGACCAGCTCACGGATGATCTGCCACATGGTGTGGCGGGAGCGCGGGTCGAGGCCGGTGGTGGGCTCGTCGAGGAAGATGATCCGCGGGTTGCCGACCAGGGTCATGGCGATGTCGAGGCGGCGCTTCATACCGCCGGAGTAGGTGGAGGCAGGCTTCTTCGCGGCCTCCACCAGGTCGAAGCGCTCCAGCAGCTCGACGGTGGCCCGCCGTCCCTCACGCCTGGAGAGGTGGTGCAGGTCGGCCATCAACAGCATGTTCTCCTCGCCGGTGATCAGCCCGTCCACGGCGGAGAACTGGCCGGTGACCCCGATGGCCGCCCGGACCGCCTGGGCCTCGGCGGTGAGATGGTGCCCGGCGACCCGTGCCTCGCCGGCGTCGGCGGAGATCAGGGTGGACAGGATGTTGACCGCCGTGGTCTTGCCCGCGCCGTTCGGCCCGAGCAGCGAGAAGATCGTGCCGGCGGGCACCTGGATGTCGATGCCGTCGAGGACGGTCTTGTCCCCGTAGGCCTTGCGCAGCCCGGTGGCCGCGATGGCGAGTGCGTGCTCTGTCGTCGTCATGCCCCAGAGCGTGCGGCCCGGGCGGTTCAGACCGGCTTCAACCGGGTTTCAGCCGGGCGGGCGGGGCCATGGCGAGCTGAAACACGCAGGTGGAACGCGGTCTGAGCAGCGACGGGCGGCGCCGACGCGGAGAGCGGCGACCCGGCCTTTTAGGCTTCCTCCTGTAGGAACGTCGCTTCGAAGGCTGCAAGAGAGGTCCCGTTGAGCTTCTGGTCGATCTACCAGCACGGCTTCGCGCGCGTCGCCGCGTGTACGGGCCACACCGTCATCGCCGACCCGCACGCCAACGCCGAGGCGGTCCTGCGCCATGCGCGCCGGTGTGCCGAGGAGGGCGTGGCCGTCGCCGTGTTCCCGGAGCTGTGCCTGTCCGGGTACGCGATCGACGACCTGCTGCTGCAGGACGCGCTGCTCGACGACGTCGAGACGGCGCTCGCCGGCATCGTGGCCGAGTCGGCGGACCTGCTGCCGGTGCTGGTCGTCGGCGCCCCGCTGCGCCACCGCGACCGGATCTTCAACTGCGCGGTGCTCGTGCACCGCGGCCGGATCCTCGGCGTCGTACCGAAGTCGTACCCCCCGAACTACCGGGAGTTCTACGAGCGCCGGCAGATCGCCGCGGGCGACGACGAGCGCGGCGGAACGATCCGGCTCGCCGGCACCGACGTACCGTTCGGCGTGGACCTGCTCTTCGCGGCGGCGGACGTGCCCGGGCTCGTGCTGCACGCCGAGGTCTGCGAGGACATGTGGGTCCCGGTGCCGCCGAGCGCGGAGGCTGCGCTGGCCGGCGCGACCGTCCTCGTCAACCTCTCGGGCAGCCCGATCACGGTCGGCCGGGCCGAGGACCGCAAGCTGCTGTGCCGCTCGGCGTCCGCACGCTGCCTCGCCGCGTACGTCTACGCGGCGGCCGGCCTCGGCGAGTCGACCACCGACCTGTCCTGGGACGGCCAGACCCTGATCTACGAGAACGGGGTGCTGCTGGACGAGAGCGAGCGGTTCCCGCTCGGCGAGCAGTACGCGGTCGCCGACATCGACCTGGACCTGCTGCGGCAGGAGCGGCAGCGGATGGGAACGTTCGGCGAGAACCGCCGTACGCATGCCGCGCGCACCGTCGGCTTCCGGACAGTGTCCTTCGAACTCGCCCCGCCGGCCGCCGCCGACCTCGGCCTGCGCCGCAGCGTCGAGCGCTTCCCGTTCGTCCCGGCCGACGCCGAACGTCTCGCCCTCGACTGCTACGAGGCGTACAACATCCAGGTCGCCGGCCTGCAGCAGCGCCTCGCCGCGATCGGCGGCCCCAAGGTCGTCATCGGGGTCTCCGGCGGACTGGACTCCACACACGCACTGATCGTCGCCGCCCGCGCGATGGACCGCGCCGGCCGCCCGCGCAGCGACATCCTGGCCTTCACCCTGCCCGGCTTCGCCACCAGCGACCACACCAAGGACAACGCACACCGGCTGATGCGCGCCCTCGGCGTCACCGCGGCCGAGCTGGACATCACGCCGACCGCGCGGCTGATGCTGAAGGAGATCGGCCACCCCTTCGCCGCCGGCGAGCCGGTGTACGACGTCACCTTCGAGAACGTCCAGGCGGGCCTGCGCACCGACTATCTCTTCCGGCTGGCCAACCAGCGCGGCGGCATCGTGCTCGGCACCGGCGACCTCTCCGAGCTGGCGCTCGGCTGGTCCACGTACGGCGTCGGCGACCAGATGAGCCACTACAACGTCAACTCCGGCGTGCCGAAGACGCTGATCCAGCACCTCATCCGGTGGGTCATCAGCAGCGAGCAGTTCGACGAGGAGACCAGCAAGATCCTGGCCGCCATCCTCGACACGGAGATCAGCCCCGAACTCGTACCCGGCGAGGAGATGCAGTCCACCGAGTCGAAGATCGGCCCGTACGCGCTGCACGACTTCACCCTCTACTACGTCCTGCGCCACGGCTTCCGCCCCGCCAAGATCGCCTTCCTGGCCTGGCACGCCTGGCACGACCGCGAGTCCGGCGCCTGGCCGCCCGGCTTCCCCGAGGCCGAGCGCGGCGCGTACGACCTCGCGGAGATCCGCCGGTGGCTGGAGGTCTTCATCCGCCGCTTCTTCGCCTTCTCCCAGTTCAAGCGCTCAGCCATGCCGAACGGCCCGAAGGTCTCGGCAGGCGGTTCGCTGTCACCCCGCGGCGACTGGCGGGCCCCGTCGGACGGCAACGCACACGCCTGGCTGCGGGACTTGGAGCGGTTCGACCTCGACGCGGTGGACCAATAGCCGCTACGGCGACGCGACGCCACACAGGGCAGCGGGCCGTACTCCAGGACCCGGGCACCAGGCGTCGCCACCACAAGTAGGGTGTCCGCACGCGACGCAGAGAACACGGGCATGGGTGATGAGCAAGACGATACGGCTCGAACTGATCGGGCTTCCCGACTCGGACGAGGAGGAAATGCTGCGGCTGAGCGGTCATCTGCGCCATGCCCTCCTGGAGTTGGACGTGGTGGACGCTCGGCACGCCCCGTCCTCTGCTGACACCCCGGCCGGAGCGAAGAGCGGCGAACTGATCAGCTTCGGTGCGCTCGTGGTCACGGCCACGCCCTGGGTCGTGAGCCAGGTCGTCAAACTCGCCGACAGCTGGCTGAAGAACCGCCCAGTGCGCGGCATCAAAGTGGAACTGGACGGGCTCGTCCTTGAGTTGAGCGATGCCTCGGCCGTCGAGCGGGAGCGTCTGGTCGACGCCTTTCTGACGCGGCTCGCCCAGCCGGCTGACGACGCAGAGGACACCGAAGAGCCGCAGACGCCCGCCTCATGACCGCCCAGGCATCCGGACTCGGTGAGCGCAGGGCTCTGCTCATCGGTACAGGAGAGTACGACGCGCTGCCCACGCTGCTCTCGCCAGAGGTGGACTGCGCCAGACTGGCCGAGGTGCTACGGGACCCCGAGATCGGCGCGTTCGAAGCGCAGCGGCTGGTCGACGCCGACCGAGCCACGCTGGAGCGCGCCCTCGACGAGTTCTTCGACACCGCTCAACGCAACGACGTGTGTCTGCTCTATCTCTCGTGTCACGGCCTGAGCCACAATGACAAGTTGTACTTCGCCGTCCGTGGTACCGATCCCGACCGGCCCCGGTACTCGGCAATCTCCGCCAGGTTCATACACGACCTCATGGAGGAGTGCCGGGCGCGGAGCATCGTGGTCATCCTGGACTGCTGCTACAGCGGCTTGTTCATCCCGGGTGCCAAGGGGCCGGGAACGACGCGCTTCGAAGAGGCACTGGCTGGTCACGGCCGGATCGTCATCACGGCAGGCACCGCGACACAACTGGCGCTGGAGGGCGAACACCAGGACGTGAACACCCCCGCTCCCTCCCGTTTCACAGGCATGTTGGTGGAAGGCCTGCGCAGTGGCGAGGCGGATCTCGACCGCGACGGTGTCATCACGGCACAGGAGCTGTACCGGTACGCCTACGAGCGACTCCAGCATGAGGGAATAGGCCAGACGCCGCGCATCGGTGGTGAGGCACAGTACGAGATCGCACTCGCCAAGGTGAAAAAGAGACAGCGGAAGCGATCCCCGGCCCGTGCTACAGCCGGCTCGCGCACGCGCCCCCGGCCGCAGACACCCTGGCAGGTCATCGCGGCCCCCGGTCCCGCCCGCCAACCGGTCTGGACCGACGGCACTTTCATCGTGCACGAGAACTACCGCCTGCACGTGATCGACCAGGCATCACGCCGCCGGTACGCAGCTCCCGTGAAGACGAATTACGCCGGCAGCCCCGCCTACCACGAAGGCGCGGCGTACTTCCCCGGCTACGGCGGCCGGCTCAAGGGAGTCGACGTACGGACGCGAAAGCCCCGCCACACACCGCATCTCACGGTGGGCGACGGCCTGCTGCGCGTGAGCGCCGACGTGCTGTACGCAGTCAGCCCGGACAGCACCCTGTACGCCATCGGGCTTCCCTCGGGTGACGTGCGCTGGTCACAGCCGTTGGGTGACGCCACTGTCACCTGTGCTCCGGAAATGGCCGGGGACCACGTCATTCTCAAGACGCGCGTGTCCCGGCCAGTGAGCGACGGCACATACGACAGCGGCCACCGCGTCATGGCCGTCCGAGCCGACACCGGCGAGCCGAGCTGGTCCTACCGGCCCGGGGTGCCGCTCTCAGCAGACTGGACCGTCACCGCATCGGGCATTTACGTCGTCCTGCAACTCGACGGTGCCAGGCAGAGGATCGTCGCCCTCGAACCGGCGAACGGCGATCAGTTGTGGACGCACGACACGGCGGCCGAACTCGCTGTTGCCCCCGTCGCCACCCAGGACCTGGTGGTCTACGGTGACACCGCCCATCGGCTGGTACCTCTGGAGTCGAAGACCGGCACTCCGGTTTGGGCGAGGGAGAAGAAGACCAAAGGACTCCTCGTCACCCGCCCCTGCGCAGTGGGCGGCACGCTGTTCACGGCGGACCGCGCCGCCGAACTGACCGCGTGGAAGCTGTCGTCAGGACGCAGACTCCGTTCCCACGGGCTCATGCTGAGTCCGGACCGCCACGGCAGCCCGGTGGTCACTCCGGACATGCTGTACCTCGTCGACTCCCACGGAGAGCTCCACGCCCTGCCACACCCGTACGGATGAGCGCTCGCCGCCTTCCCATCCCCCGGTCACTTGAGGGACGAGGCGAAGGCGGCCCAGGTGGCGGGGCTGACGTGCAGGGTGAGGTCCTGGGAGGGGGGCTGCTTCGAGTCTCGGATGTGGATGGTGTGGGGGCAGGCGGCGACCTCGACGCACTGACCGCCCTCGCTGCCGCTGTAGCTCGACTTCCGCCAGCCGACGGCGACTTCTAGGCACTGGCCGCCCTCGTCGCCGCTGTAGGTCGACTTGAACCACTGAAGCGCTTCGGTGCTCATTGCTCTCCTAGTAGGCGGTCGAGCAGGCCCATCGAGTCCTGAACGGTCAGGGCCTGTGTCCGCAGCATCGCATACTTGCGCGTCAGGCGAGACACCTCTTCCAGGTCGGAGACGAGCTGGCTGCCGCGCTGCGACTCGGTGTAGGCGAGGTTCTGGTGGTCCGGAGTTTCGAGGAGGGTGAAGGGGCCATTCAGACCCGCGTGGAAGGGACTGTCGAGTGACAGGACCTGGAGTGAGACACAGGGGAGTTCGGCGGTTTCGCGCAGGTAGCGCAGCTGGTCCTTGCGGACCGCCTCAGCGCCGACTTTGACCAGCAGTGCCGGTTCCCAGACCACAAAGCTCAGTGTCGGCGGGTTCTTTCGGCGCAGGATCTCCTGACGGTCCAGTCGCAGTCGTAGCGTCTGCTCCAGTTCTTCCTCCTCGTACGCCGGAACACGGTTCTGCAGTACAGCCCGTGCGTACGCCTCGCTCTGAAGCAGACCGGGAATGACGGCGTTGTCGTACCAGGACAGCGCGATGGCCACCTTCTCCTGGTCCATGTACTCCTCGGCCCACAACGGAAACTGGTCCACCTCCGGCATGTTCTCCACCCCGGCGGCCAACATCCCCTTCGCCCCCAGGCGTTCGTCGCACATCTCGGCGATGTTGTACTTCAGCGGGCGTCGGCCCTGTTCGATGCTGGCGAGCGTCTCCTCGTCGATGTGCAGTTCCGCGCTCAGGCCCGACTGGCTCAAGCCCGCCGCTCGCCGGGCCGCCGCCAGTTGACGGCCCAGCATCTTCATGGCCGACTGGTTCTTCCTCCGTTTGGGCGTCATGCTCGCTGAACTCCCCATGCCTGTCCGAACACCACCCCGCACCAACCCGTACAAACAATCCGTACGGGATCACGCACTGATCCAGGCTAGTCACCCTGCGCGACATTCGCCCCGTGAACGCGCACATTGAACTCCCCTTCCAGCGCGACCAGTTCTATGGCCGCACCCGTCGCTCCGTCCCCGCTGCCAGGCGGTTCACGGACTGGTCGCTGACCTACTGGGGACTGGCCGCATGGGAGCGGAGCGGAGACGTATCGCTCTGCGTGAGCGAGCTGGCCACGAACGCGCTCCTGCACGGCGTGCCGCCCGGCCGGGGCCTTCTCCTCCGCCTGCGCTACGACGGCGCGGTGGTCCGGGTCGAGGTGCACGACAGCGGAACCGGTGTGCCCGAGATCGCGGACACTGCGGACGAGGGCGGACGCGGGCTGTTGCTGGTGTCCACGCTGGCGGACAAGTGGGGTGTCGCAGAACGCGCCCCCGGCAAGGTGGTGTGGTGCGAGTTCGTCGTCCCCTGACGAGCTCGTGCGGCCGTGTCTGCGGAGGCCGGTCTGCCGCATCCCGACCTCGACGCGCGCTCTAGTTGTTCCAGGTCTCGTCGTACGGGTCGTGCGGTACGGGTACCGGCCGGGTCGCCGTGACCCTCAGATACGGGATGGGGCCGTTGTTGACCGGGTCGCGCATCATGCGCGGGGAGTAGGTGCCCGTCACCTCAAGCCAGGCGTCCGGGCGGAGCACCGGCGGCAGGGTGCCGGTCAGGGCGATCTTCACCGGCTGGGCGTCCGCGGCACAGCAGTTGAGGGCCATACGGACCAGGTACAGCGCCCCCGAGTGGTCCAGGGCGAGGAAGCCGGTGAGGCGGACCGGGCGGCCGTGCAGGGAGCGGCCGTGGTCGAAGGCGGCGCGGGAGGCGTAGCCGACGACGGAGAGCGGCACCGGGTCGGCGGCGGGCAGCGGGCCGTAGACGTACTGCTTCTGCAGGGCCGTGCCCGCGCGCAGGGCGCTGTAGGAGCCGAGAGCCGGCGGGGCGACCAGGATCAGGGCGAGCAGGGGGAGCAACAGCAGCCAGGAGACGCGGGGTTCGGGGTGGTGGTGCTCCTCCGCTCGCTGCCGGCGGGCCCGCCCGCGCTCGTACCAGACCGTCGCCAGCGCCGCCGCGATCAGTACCGCGCCCGAGGCCAGCAGCAGCGGCTGCAGGCCCGCCTTGACGTAGCGCAGATAGAGGTCGGTGCTGCCCGCGTGCAGCAGGGCGGCGCCGAGCAGGAACATGACGGCGGCCTGGGCCTGGCGGTTCACAACAGCACCGCCGAGGTCAGTACGGCGCCCGCGACGGCCATCGCGAAGGTGGCGGGCGCGAAGCGGAGGGCGAAGGTACGGCCGAAGGTGCCGGCCTGCATCGCGAACAACTTGAGGTCGATCATCGGGCCCACCACCAGGAACACCAGCTTGGCCGTCAGGGAGAACTGGGTGAGGGAGGCCGCGACGAACGCGTCCGCCTCCGAGCAGATGGACAGCAGTACGGCCAGAACGGCGAGGGCCAGCACGGAGAAGACGGGGTTTCCGGCCGCCGTGCGCAGCCAGTCCGCCGGGGTGGCCGCCTTCAGCGTGGCCGCGGCCATCGCACCGAGCACCAGAAAGCCGCCGGCGTGCATGGTGTCGTGCCGTACCGAGTTCCAGAACGCCTCCCCCTTCGTCGCGCCCTCGTGCGCGCCGTGGGCCGGCGGGCGCAGCCAGTCGGTACGGCCCAGCCGCTGCCACAGCCAGCCCATCGCGCACGCCACCAGCAGGCTCGCCAGGAACCGGCCCAGCACCATCTCCGGGTCGTGCGGGAAGGCGACGGCGGTGGCGGTCAGCACGATCGGGTTGATCGCGGGGGCGGAGAGGAGGAAGGCGAGGGCGGCGGCCGGGGTGACTCCCCTGCGGACCAGGGCGCCCGCCACCGGCACCGAAGCGCACTCGCAGCCGGGCAGGATCGCGCCCGCGACGCCGGCGACCGGCACGGCCAGGGCGGGGCGGCGCGGCAGGGCGCGGGCGAAGAAGGACGGGGGCACGAACACCGCGATCGCCGCCGACAGCAGCACGCCGAGCACCAGGAACGGCAGCGCCTGCACGGTCACCGCGACGAACACCGTCATCCAGCTCTGCATCAGCGGGGTGCCGAGGAGCCCGCGGATCGGGGACTGGGCGAGCACCGCGAGCAGCAGAATCAGCGTCAGCACCAGCGGGGAGCTGAGCCGGCGGCCCTCCTCGCCGGACGGCGCGTCGCCCGGGGCGGCCTGCGCGCCGGGCGGGGCGTCTTCGGTGATGGCCACGTGCGGTTACCTCCGGCTGGCTGTCCTGGTGCGCTCCCTCCCCGTCAGTACGCGGGGCGGCGCACGGGCGTTCACGGCACTGCTGGAACCACCCGTGTCCTTGGGGCAGTCTTTTCCCTCGTGGCGAGCGTTCCGTATCAAGGGGGGCCGGGTGCCCCGCCGGCGCACATGGTGGTGTGCGGTGACGACGGGCTCGCGCACCGGCTGACCGCCGAGTTGCGCGGAGTCTACGGCGAGCGGGTCACCCTCGTGGTACCGCCGATCGAGCGCACTGTGAGGCCTCCCGTGGTCGGCCGGGCCCGGCAGGCCTCCGCGGCACTGCTCGACCGTGTGGTGAACGCCGCGGTCGGCCGCGGCGGCAACGGATCCGGGTCCGGCTCGGCCGCGACCGCCACGAGCACCGGCAGCGGCGGCAACGGCGTTGACGCCGCACGGGTGTTGGAGGCCGTCGAGATCACCGAGGCCGTGCTCGCCGAGGCCGGGGTGGAACGGGCCGCCGCGCTCGCCCTCGTCTTCGACGACGACGAGACCAACATCCGGGCCGCGCTGACCGCCCGCCGGCTCAACCCTCGGCTGCGGCTCGTCCTCCGGCTCTACAACCGGCGGTTGGGCCAGCACATCGAGGAACTCCTCGACCAGGCCGCCGCGTTGGCCGCAGGCAACGGCGACGGCGGCAGTGACGCGTCCACCACCGTGCTGTCCGACGCCGACACCGCCGCGCCCGCGCTGGCCGCGACCGCCGTCGCCGGCACCAGCAAGGTCGTCCAGACCGAGGGGCTGCTGCTGCGGGCCGTCGAACGACCCGCGGCCGGTACCGGGTTGAGCACCCTCGCCCTGCTCTCCCCCACCGGTGCGGACGCCGAGGTCGGCGCGGAGCAGGAACCACGGCTGCTGCCGGACGACGACGAGGTACGGCAGGCCGTCGGCCGGCCGGCCGTGGTGCTGGAGCAGGTGTCGTCGGCGGGCGGCGGGGAGTCGCCCGTGCCCGGCCGGAGCGGAGTTCCGCCGCTCGCCTCGCTGTTCTCGCGGCGGCTGCGGTGGTCGCTGGCGGGCATGGTGGCCTGCGTGGTCGCTCTCGCGGTGGCGCTGTGGCTGGCCACCCCCGGGATCCATCCGCTGCGGGCCTTCTACTACACCCTTCTCGACCTGTTCGCGATCGACAACCCCGCCATCGGGGAGCCACTGAGTCGGCAAATTCTCCAACTCCTCTCCGGACTCGTCGGGTTGCTGCTGCTTCCAGTACTGCTGGCGGCCGTGCTGGAGGCGCTGGGCACCTTCCGCACCGCCTCCGCCCTGCGGAAACCGCCGCGCGGCCTCGGCGGGCATGTGGTGCTGCTCGGGCTCGGGAAGATCGGCACCCGGGTGCTGACCCGGCTGCGCGAGCTGAACATCCCCGTCGTGTGCGTCGAGTCCGACCCGGAGGCGCGGGGCCTCGCGACCGCGCGGCGGCTGCGGGTGCCGGTGGTGCTCGGCGATGTCACCCAGGAAGGGGTACTGGAGTCCGCCAAGATCCACCGGGCGTATGCGCTGCTCGCGGTGACCAGCGCGGACACCACGAATCTGGAGGCCGTGCTGTACGCGCGGTCGGTACGGCCCGATCTTCGGGTGGTGCTACGGCTGTACGACGACGACTTCGCCACCGCCGTGTACCGGACGCTGCGGGCGGCGTATCCGCATGCGCTGACCCGGAGCCGGAGCGTCACGCATCTGGCCGCGCCCGCGTTCGCCGGGGCGATGCTGGGACGGCAGGTGCTCGGCGCCATCGCGGTCGAGCGGAGGGTGCTGCTGTTCGCCGCCGTCGACGTCGCCGGGCACCCCCAGCTGGAGGGCCGGACGGTACGGGACGCTTTCCGGGCCGGTTCCTGGCGGGCACTGGCCCTGGAGGGCCGCACGGACACGGCACCCGATCATGTACTGGAGAAGGGGGACCGGGTGGTAGTCGCCGCCACCCGCAGGGGCTTGGCGGAGCTCCGCTGACCCCCAGGGGGCTCCGCCCCCCTGGCCCCGGCTGGGAGGGTGGCTCAGTTGTTCAAGTGCCTCTCCGCGAAGTCCATTTCCAGTCTCAGCTGCTTGATGCGCTCGTCCACCACCAGGGAGCCGTGGCCGGCGTCGTAGCGGTAGACCTCATGGGTTGCGGCTCTCGTTTCCAGGCGCTTGACGTAGTTGTCGATCTGGCGGATGGGGCAGCGGGGGTCGTTGACGCCCGCCGAGATGTAGACCGGGGCCTTGACGTCGTCGACGTAGGTCAGCGGGGACGAGGCCTCGAAGCGCTCGGGGACCTCCTCGGGGGTGCCGCCCAGCAGGGTGCGGTCCATGGCCTTCAGGGCCTCCATCTCGTCGTGGTACGCGGTGACGTAGTCCGCGACGGGAACGACCGCGATGCCCACCGTCCACGCGTCGGGCTGGGTGCCGACGCCGAGCAGGGTGAGATAGCCGCCCCAGGAGCCGCCCGTGAGGATCAGGCGGGTGGGATCGGCGAGGCCGGAGGAGACCGCCCAGTCGCGGACCGCCGCCACGTCCTCCAGCTCGATCAGGCCGACCCGGTGCTTCAGGGCGTCGGTCCAGGCGCGGCCGTAGCCGGTGGAGCCTCGGTAGTTGACGCGGATCACCGCGTAGCCCTGGTCGACCCAGGCGGCCGGGCCCGCGGCGAAGGAGTCGCTGTCATGCCACGTCGGACCGCCGTGCAGGTCGAAGACCGTCGGCAGCGGGCCGCTCGCGCCGGCCGGCTTCTGGATCAGGGCGTGGATACGGCCGCCGGGGCCCTCCACCCACGCGTCCTCCACCGGAACCGACGGCGGGCAGTCCATGCCCGGGGGGTCCAGGACGACGCCGCCCCTCGTCGAGCGCACCGCCGGCGGCTCGGCTGCCGACGACCACAGATACTCCACGCTGCCGTCGGGACGGGCCGTGGCGCCGGAGACCGTGCCGGGCGGGGTGGGGATCCGGGTCAGCTCGCGGGCCGCCAGGTCGTAACGGAACAGCTCGCTGCGGGCCTCGAAGCCGTGGGCGATGAGCAGGGCCGAGCCGTCCGGATACCACTCGGCGCTGACGTCTCCGGGCAGGTCCAAGCCGAGGTCGGTCTCCTCGCCGGTGACCACGTCCCACACCAGCGGCTCCCAGCGGCCCCGGCGCTGATGCCCGATGAGCAGCCGGGTGTCGCCGTCGACCGGGGCGAAGCCGAGCACCTCCAGGCCCAGCTCCTCCGCGCCGCCCTTGGTGTCGTCCAGCTCGGCGACCGGCGTGCCGTCCGGGCGGAGCACGCGCAGCGCCGCGTGCATGGCGTCGCCGTGCTCGGTGTGCTCGATCGCGATCAGGGAGCCGTCGTGCGAGAGGTCGCCGACGCCCGCCGACTCGCGGTGCCGGTAGATCTCGACCGGGGCCGCGCCCTCGCGGGCGAGGTGGAGTGTCGTACCGTCCTCGTCCGTGGAGCGGCCTACGACCGCCGTGCGGCCGTCGCGGGCCAGGGCGAGCCCGGCCGGGTAGGAGGGATCGAGGCCCGGGACGGCCGGCTCGGCCGCCCCGCCCCCGAAGGGCTGGCGGCGCCAGATGCCGAACTCGTCCCCATCCTTGTCGTCGAACCACCAGATCCAGGCGCCGTCCGGGGAGAGCACGCCGTCCGTCGTGCCGTTCGGCCGGTCCGTCGCCTGGCGCTGCTCGCCCGTCGCACGGTTCCAGGCATACAGCTCGTACGTCCCCGTCGCGTTCGACACGAACAGGGAGCGGTCCGGCGCGTCCTCCGCCCAGTCGGGCAGCGACACCCGCGGCGCCCGGAAGCGCTTCTCCCAGTCCGGCATGCCGGCCGTGCCCTGCACGCCCGGCCTCTTGCTCTCACTCATCGCCCCAGTCATGCGCCCATACTGCCTGGCCGCGCCGACAATTGGGTGGCGCATGTGCGCAGCCTGTGGATAACTTCCCGACCATGAGCACTCAGCTCGACCATCAGTCCGCCCCCGACGGCTGGCACGAGGACAACCGGGCCATGTGGGACGAGAGGGTTCCCGTTCATGTCGCCGGCACGTACTACGACCTCGACGGCTTCAGGGCCCACCCGGATGTCCTGCGCGATTTCGAGACGGCCGAGGTCGGCGACGTCACCGGAAAGACGCTCCTCCATCTTCAGTGCCACATCGGGACCGACACCCTCTCCTGGGCCCGCCGGGGCGCCGCACGCGTCGTGGGCCTCGACTTCTCCGCCCCGGCCGTCGAGGCCGCCCGCGCTCTCGCCGCCGACCTCGGGCACGGCCCCGAGCGCGCCGCCTTCGTCACGAGTGACGTCTACGACGCGGCCGAGGCCGTTCCCGAGGCGTCGTACGACATCGTCTACACCGGGCTCGGCGCGCTGTGCTGGCTGCCCGACATCCGCCGCTGGGCGGAAACGGCCGCGTCACTCGTCGCACCCGGCGGCTTCCTGTACCTCGCCGAGTTCCACCCGCTCACCGAGGCCCTGGACGACGCGACGGGTTCGCAGATCGCGCACGACTACTTCCGCCGCGAAGCCCAGGTGTGGGACGAGCCCGGCACCTACGCCGACCCGCACGCCCCCACCGTCCACAACCGCAGTGTGTCGTGGCAGCACACCCTCGGCGACGTCGTCTCCGCGCTCGCCGCGACCGGACTGCGCATCGAGTTCCTGCACGAGCACGAGGTGTCGCTGTTCCCGCGCTTCGAGAACTTCGAGGTCCGCGACGGCTACCACCGCTTCCCGGCGGACCAACCGCGCATCCCGCTGATCTACTCCCTCAAGGCGAGCAAGAGCTGACCCGCGGGCGGGCGCCCGGCAGCGGCGCCGTACCGTGGAAGGCGTGTACCGCTTTCTGCTGACACCCCGCTGGTGGGGCATCAACGTCTTCGTGCTGCTCGCCATCCCGTTCTGCATCTTCATGGGGTCGTGGCAGCTGAGCCGGTTCGAGGGGCGGGTACACGACAGTCGCGCCGCGACCGAGCAGGCCGCGTCCGACCAGCACGAGACGGCGCGGCCGCTGGACTCGATGCTGCCCGTCGACAAGGCCACCTCCGGCCGCCGGGTCACCGCGAGCGGGCACTACGGCAAGCAGTTGCTGGTGCCCGGACGGCAGCTGGACGGCAAGAACGGCTTCTACGTCCTCACCCTGCTGCGTACCGACGCGGGCAAGGCGCTGCCCGTGGTACGGGGCTGGCTGCCGGGCGAGGCCGACGCGGCGAAGGCGCCCGCGCCGCCGAGCGGTGAGGTCACCGTCACCGGCGCGCTGCAGGCGTCCGAGACACCTGGGGACAACGGGGTCAGCGCGCAGGGCGGGCTGCCGGCCGGGCAGACGGCGGCGATCAGCTCGGCCTCGCTGGTGAACCTGGTGCCGGACCGGCTGTACGACGCGTGGATCACCCTCG
This sequence comes from Streptomyces roseochromogenus subsp. oscitans DS 12.976, assembly GCF_000497445.1. NCBI lineage: Bacteria > Bacillati > Actinomycetota > Actinomycetes > Kitasatosporales > Streptomycetaceae > Streptomyces > Streptomyces roseochromogenus. The sequence continues at coordinate 4,325,261 of NZ_CM002285.1, forward strand.
ACAAGGCCGACTCCGGGATGAAGGCCGTGCCCGCGAGCGCGCCGCAAGGCACCGGGCTGGACCTCAAGGCGTTCCAGAACCTCGGCTACACCGGGGAGTGGTTCGTCTTCGCCGGGTTCGTGGTGTTCATGTGGTTCCGGTTGCTGCGACGCGAGGTGGAGGCGGCACGGGACGCCGCGCTGGGCTTGGCCCCACAGGAGGAGACGGCTCCGGCCCCGGTGACCAGCGGCTGACTTCGTGGGTGCGACCAGTCACGACGGAGCGCGGTCGCGCGCCGGCCGGCAGCACAACGGCGCTTCTACGACCCCGCCAGCACCCCGGTGTAATAGACCGTCCCCGCGCACTCCCCCGGCACAGTCGTCGACACCGCCGGTGAGCCCCCCTCCGCGGTGTGGGTGATCTGCACGCTGCCGGCCGCCGTGCCGTCCCCGGACATCAGCTGGGTGGTCGTACCCCCCGACCCCGCGCTGTCGGCCGAACCGCCGGTGGCACTGGGCGTGGGATCCGGCGACGCACCGCCCGTGGCCGAGCCGCCGGTGGTGGTGTCTCCGCCCCCGGTGGTGGGACAGGTCGACGAGGGCACGAAGGCGAACTTCTCCTCGTAGGCCGAGCCCGGCTGCAGGACCAGCCCGGTGACCTCCTGCGTGGGGTCGGGCAGCCCGGTCGCCGCGTCCCCGGCCGCATGCCGCACGGCGCTGATCTTGGTCTGGTCGGCCGCGCCCACCGCGGTCGGGGTGACGGTGCCCGCGCCGGAGACGGTGCACGCGCCCGTGGAGACGTTGACGACGCGGAACATGCCGTAGACCACGCCCGCGGAGTCGGGAGCGGCGGCGGTGCCGGTCGCGGAGCCCAGCTGGGCCGATGTGCACCGCGGGACCTCGCCCGAGGAGAGGGTGGAGGACGGGTTGGCGCCGCCGGTGGAGCCGGTGCTGCCGCCGCCGGGCTTGCTCTTCCCGCCGGGCTTGCCGGGCTGCTTGCCGGGCTTGACGCTCGTGCTGCCGGTGCCCTTCCCGGCGCCCGGGTCGCCACCCTTGTCCTGGCTCTGCCCGGTTCCGCCCTGGGCCTGCGAGGACTGGCCGGCCATGGCGGTGTCGGGGTCGGTGCCGCCGGAGTGGGAGACGTGCACGAGGGCCGGGATCGCGGTGCCGATGAACAGGGCCGCGGCGGCCATGCCGACGGCGGCCTGCCGCTTGCGCGCCCGCCGCGCGGGAACGGCCCGGCGCAACTGGTCCAGCGTGCCGGTACGCGGCTCGATGTCGTCGACCGCGGAGTGCAGCATCCGGCGCAGGGCCAGCTCATCGTCTCCGAGCCCAGCGAGATCGGCGCCATCCGGCCCGGCGCCACGCCCCTCCGGACCCGAGCCGAACCCGTCGAAGCCCAGACCGCACCCATCGGAACCCGGGCCACGCCCCTCCGAACCCAGGCCGCGCCCATCGGAACCCGGGCCGCGACCGTCGGCACCGGGTTCGCGCCCCTCCGAGCCCTCGCCGCGCCCCCCAGGACGCTGCTCAAGCCCCTCGGCACCCGGCTCGGGCCTCTCAGGGCCCTTCTTGTCGGGGCCGTGGTTCACAGTTCTGTTCCCAGCGTGCGGTTGCGTGTGGTCGTGCTCGTCCCGGTTCGTCGGTTCGTGCCAGGCGAAGGGCTCATGACGTTCGTGGGAGTGGCGTTCATCGGAATCGCCCCCTTCGGCTCGCTCGCTCATGCCGGTGCCTCCATGGCCACGCGCAGCGCGGCGATGCCCCGCGAGCCGTACGCCTTCACCGAACCCAGCGAGATCCCGAGGGTCTCGGCGACCTGGGCCTCGGTCATGTCCGCGAAGTAGCGCAGCACCAAGACCTCGCGCTGGCGGCGCTGCAGGCCCTTCATCGCCTTGATGAGGTCGCGCCGCTCCAGCTGGTCGTAGGCTCCCTCCTCCGCGCTCGCCATGTCCGGCATCGGCTTGGAGAGCAGCTTCAGGCCGAGGATGCGCCTACGCAGCGTGGAGCGGGAGAGGTTGACGACCGTCTGTCGGAGGTACGCGAGGGTCTTCTCGGGGTCACGGACGCGCTTGCGGGCGGAGTGGACGCGGATGAAGGCCTCCTGGACGACGTCCTCGCAGGAGGCGGTGTCGTCGAGGAGCAGAGCGGCGAGGCCGAGCAGCGAGCGGTAGTGCGCCCGGTAGGTCTCGGTGAGGTGGTCGACGGTCGTCCCGGCGGCGGCCGTCGCCGCGGCCTCGTCGGAGCCGTCACGCTGACCGGGTATGCGGGCGGGCCGCGCTGCGGGCATGGGCGCGATCACCGGCATGCCGCCGGGCGTGCGGGGCCGGAGCGCACGGGGCGGCCGAAGGGCCGCCGTGCCGCGGGCCACGCTGAGTTCGAGTACCTCTGCCACGCCAGTTGGACACGTCTACCCCCGCCAGGGTTGTACGTGCCGGGTGCCACATGTGCGACATCCGGCCGCGCCTCAAGTGCCCTCATGCGTCCCGCTCTTCCCTATGTCCTGTTTGAACGGGCGCCCCCACACCCGTTCCTGGCGTCCCCACGCCAGGATCCTCACACCCAACAGCCCCGCAACGGTGACCGCAAAGACGCTCCCCGCCCTGCAAGCGGTTGCGCGGGGCGGGGAGGAGATTCCTGGGGTGATCTTCCGTTGCCGTACAGGTCTGGTTCAAGTGGTCCGGACCATGCTTCTGAACACATTTCTTACGGAGACCCTACAAACGGCACTCAGGAGAACTCCGCCGCCACCAGCTCCGCGATCTGCGCGGTGTTCAGCGCCGCCCCCTTGCGGAGGTTGTCCCCGCACACGAAGAGTTCCAGCGCGGTCGGGTCGTCCAGGGCCCGCCGCAGCCGGCCCACCCAGGTCGGGTCGGTGCCCACGACGTCCGCGGGGGTGGGGAACTCACCGGCGGCCGGGTCGTCGCACAGCACCACTCCGGGCGCGGTCGCGAGGATCTCCCGGGCCCGGTCGACCGTCACCTCGCCCTGGAAGCGGGCATGGACGGTGAGGGAGTGGGTGGTGATCACGGGGACGCGTACGCAGGTCACGGCGACCGGAAGCTGCGGCAGCCCGAGGACCTTGCGGGCCTCGTCGCGGACCTTCATCTCCTCCGAGGACCAGCCGTCCTCACGCAGCGACCCGGCCCACGGTACTACGTTCAGCGCGACCGGCTCCGGGAACGGCCCGGTGTCCTCGCCGACGGCCCGCCGTACGTCGCCGGGCTTGGTCCCCAGCTCGGTCCCTGCCACCAGGGACAGCTGGGCCCGCAGCGCGTCCACGCCGGCCCGCCCGGCCCCGCTCACCGCCTGGTACGACGACACCACCAGCTCGCGCAGCCCGAACTCGGCGTGCAGCGCGCCCAGGGCGACGATCATCGTCAGGGTCGTGCAGTTGGGGTTGGCGATGATCCCGCGCGGGCGGGTCCGCACGGCGTGCGGGTTGACCTCGGGCACCACGAGCGGCACCTCGGGGTGCAGCCGGAAGGCGGCGGAGTTGTCGACGACGACCACTCCGCGCGCGGCGGCGATCGGCGCCCACTGCTCGGCGACCTCGTCCGGGACGTCGAACATCGCGATGTCGACCCCGTCGAAGGCCTCTTCGCTCAGGGCCACCACCTCGACCTCCTCCCCGCGCACGGCCAGCTTGCGGCCGGCCGAGCGCGGGGAGGCGATCAGGCGGATCTCGCCCCAGATGTCCGCGTGCTGGGACAGGATCTGGAGCATGACCGCGCCGACGGCTCCGGTCGCTCCCACGACCGCGAGCGTCGGCCTGCCGGTCATCGTCGTACGCCTCCGTACGTCGTGGAGACGGTCATCGGCCGGTGCCGCCGTAGACGACGGCCTCGTCCGTGTCGGAGTCCAGGCCGAAGGCGGTGTGCACGGCGCGGACGGCCTCCGGCACGTCGTCCTTGCGGGTGACGACCGAGATACGGATCTCGGAGGTCGAGATCAGCTCGATGTTCACGCCCGCGTCGGACAGCGCCTCGAAGAAGGACGCGGTGACACCGGGGTTGGTCTTCATGCCGGCGCCGACGAGCGAGATCTTGCCGATCTGGTCGTCGTACCGGAGGGAGTCGAAACCGATCCCCGGCCGGTTCTTCTCCAGCGCGTCGATGGCCTTGCGGCCCTCGGTCTTCGGCAGCGTGAAGGAGATGTCCGTCAGACCGGTGGAGGCGGCGGACACGTTCTGCACGACCATGTCGATGTTGATCTCGGCATCGGCGATGGTCCGGAAGATCGCGGCAGCCTCACCCGGCTTGTCCGGCACACCGACGACCGTGATCTTGGCCTCGGAGGTGTCGTGCGCGACACCGGAGATGATGGCCTGCTCCACCTTCTTGTCCCCAATCGGCTCACTGCTGACCCACGTGCCCTGCAGCCCGCTGAAGCTGGACCGGACGTGGATCGGGATGTTGTAGCGGCGGGCGTACTCCACACAGCGGTGGAGCAGCACCTTGGAGCCGGAGGCCGCGAGCTCCAGCATGTCCTCGAAGGAGATCCAGTCGATCTTCTTCGCCTTCTTCACCACGCGCGGGTCGGCGGTGAACACGCCGTCGACGTCGGTGTAGATCTCGCAGACCTCGGCGTCGAGCGCGGCGGCGAGCGCCACGGCCGTGGTGTCGGAACCGCCACGGCCCAGCGTGGTGATGTCCTTCTTGTCCTGGCTGACGCCCTGGAAACCGGCGACGATCGCGATGTTGCCCTTGTCGAGCGAGTCCCGGATCCGGCCGGGCGTGACGTCGATGATCCGGGCTTTGTTGTGGACCGAGTCGGTGATGACACCTGCCTGGCTGCCGGTGAAGGACTGGGCCTCGTGGCCCAGGTTTTTGATCGCCATCGCCAGCAGGGCCATGGAGATCCGCTCTCCGGCGGTCAGCAGCATGTCGAATTCGCGCCCGGCAGGCATCGGAGAAACCTGCTCGGCGAGATCGATCAGCTCGTCCGTCGTGTCGCCCATCGCGGAAACGACGACGACAACCTGGTTGCCGTTCTTCTTCGCTTCCACGATCCGCTTGGCGACGCGCTTGATGCCTTCGGCATCGGCTACGGAGGAGCCTCCGTACTTCTGCACGACAAGGCCCACGTGCGCTCCTCGCTCGGTTCGTTTGTGTCGGCTCAGTCTAACGAGCGCCCGAATTCCACCGCCCTGCTCCCGCATGGTGAGACGTCGGACGTCCGCGTTCCGCATCTGCCCAGCCTCCGCCGTACCACGCAAGAAAGTGCCCCGCGTCACACTCGTAACAGCATGAGGTTTCAAGCACCGTGTACACCGCCGGGGGACGTGGCATGACGGAAATCCTGCTCGCGGCGATCGTGCTGCTCGGCGCGAGCGTGCAGTGACTGACCGGCATGGGCTTCGCCCTGGTCGCCGTGCCGGCGCTGGTGCTGCTGCTCGGACCCGCCGACGGGGTGGTGCTCGCCGGCTGTGCCGCCGGCGCCGTCAGCGCCGTGGGCCTGGCGGG
>NZ_CM002285.1:4331238-4333951 GCF_000497445.1 Streptomyces roseochromogenus subsp. oscitans DS 12.976
CCCGGCGGCGGTGGTGCCGCCGTGTCTGGCCGCCGCCTGCACGGTCCCGACGGGCGCCTGGATGACCCGCCAACTCCCGTGTCCCGTCCTGCTGTTGGTGATGGGCGCCCTGGTGACGGCGGCCATCCTGCTCGTGCTGCGGGGCGCCCGCGTCCCGGCGCTGCGGGGCGGCGCGGGAGCGGTGACGGCGGGCGGCCTGGGCGACTTCATGAACGCGGCTGGGGGTGCCCCCACGCCCTTGAGGCAGTGGGGGAGGGCGTGGGCGGCCCGTCCGTCTCCCTCTGCGCCCTCAACGCGGGCTGGACGGTACGGGAGTTCGTCCCCAACGCCCAGTTCTACGGCGTCGTCAACGCGTTCTCGCTCGCCACGAACGGCACGCCCCGCCTGACCGGGTCCAATGGGCCGTCGCCGGCGCGGCGATGACGAAGGGCCTGTGGGGGATGTGGTTCGGACGCCAGGGCCTGTCCGGCGGAACCTGTCGCGGACGCGGGGGCCGGCACGCCCTCCCCCACTGCCCTGAGGACCTGGGGGCAACCCCAGCGGCGTTGTCGTCGGTTGCCGACTCCCCCAGCCTCGCTTCAGGGGACTGGCTTCACTTCCCCGGCCGGATCCCCAGCGGTCCGCCGATCTCCTCCGCCATGACGCGGCCCGCCTCGAACTCCAGGGTCTCGTCGCCCATGGTGGCCTGGTCGGTGTCGAGGCCGTCGAGCTCTTCCAGGGGCTGGTTGAGGCGGACGTGGATGAGGACCGACTGCAGGGCGCGCAGCACGGAGGACGCCGTCGGGCCCCAGTTGGAGAAGTAGGAGAACTGCCACCACCACAGGGCCTCCGTGGTGCGGCCGGCGCGGTAGTGGGCCATGCCGTGGCGCAGGTCGGTGATGACGTCGGCCAGGTCGTCGGAGATACGGGCCGGGACCGGGGCCTTGCGGGGCTCGTACGGGTCGAAGACCTCGGAGTAGACGTCGACCGGTTCGAGGAGCCGGGCCAGGTTCTCGCGCAGTTCGTCCACGTCCGGCTCGGGGCCCAGGTCGGGCTCGTAGCGCTCGTCGGGGACGATGTCCTCGTGCGCGCCGAGGCGGCCGCCGGCCAGCAGCAGCTGGGAGACCTCCAGGAGGAGGAAGGGCACGGTCGAGCCGGGCTCGTCGCCCCTCGCCACCTCCGTGACGGCCACCAGGAAGCTCTCGACCTGGTCCGCGATCTGGACCACGAAGTCGTCCGGGTTCTGAGCTGTCGCGTGCAGTGTGGCGTCAGACATCTAGGAGTCGTCTCCCCTCGAAGGCGCGGCCGAGGGTGACCTCGTCCGCGTATTCCAGGTCGCCACCCACCGGGAGGCCGCTGGCCAGGCGGGTGACCTTCAGGCCCATGGGCTTGATCATGCGAGCGAGGTACGTCGCCGTCGCCTCGCCCTCCAGATTCGGGTCCGTGGCCAGGATCAGTTCCGTGACCGTCCCATCAGCCAACCGCGCGAGAAGTTCTCGTATACGCAGATCGTCGGGACCGACACCCTCGATCGGGCTGATGGCGCCGCCGAGGACGTGGTAGCGCCCGCGGAACTCGCGGGTGCGCTCGATGGCGACCACGTCCTTCGGCTCCTCCACCACGCAGATGACCGAGGGGTCACGGCGCGGGTCACGGCAGATGCCGCACAGCTCCTCCTGCGCCACGTTGCCGCACATCGCGCAGAAGCGGACCCTCGCCTTGACCTCCATGAGCGCCTGCGCGAGCCGCTTCACGTCCGTCGGCTCGGCCTGCAGGATGTGGAAGGCGATCCGCTGCGCGCTCTTGGGACCGACGCCGGGCAACCGCCCCAGCTCGTCGATGAGGTCCTGGACCACGCCTTCGTACACCGGACTGCCCTTCCCTAAGACCTTTCGGTACGTACCGTAGTTGGCCCGGACTCAGAACGGCAGACCGGGGATGCCGGTGCCGCCGCCGAGGCCCTGGGCCAGCGGGCCGAGCTTCTGCTGCTGGAGCGTCTGCGCGTTCTCGTTGGCCGCCTGTACGGCCGCCACGATCAGGTCGGCGAGGGTTTCGACCGTCTCTTCAACGGATGCAGCCTCCGGGTCCACGGCCTTCGGGTCGATCTTCAGCGCCCGCAGCTCACCGGAGCCGGTCACGGTGGCCCTCACCAGACCGCCGCCCGCCTGCCCGTCGACCTCCGTGTTCGCCAGTTCCTCCTGCGCCCGCTGGAGATCCTGCTGCATCTTCTGGGCCTGCTGGAGCAACTGCTGCATGTTGGGCTGGCCACCACCGGGGATCACGATCAGCTCCTCTACGTTCTTCTCCTTGAGCATGAGCCTACGTGGTCCGGGCCCCCGTCGCCCCGCCACTCTTTCGAGTGAGAAGTCCACGAGGCCTATACCTGATCAAGACCCTCTTCCGGGCGGAAAAGACGGGAAAGCTCCTTCTTCGCCACCCATTGGGCGGTAGGAAGGGTGCCGCGCGTCGGAATGGTGTGTCACGCTGCGTGACCGGTCGTGATCAGTGATCAGTAGGGAGTGCCGGGTGGGTCAGCCGGAGATGCAGCCCGAGGGTCCGCCACAGGACGGGCGGGGCGAGGGTGCGGCCGGGCTGCGGCCGGGCGATCTGACCGGGCGGGCCTTTCCGCTCGGGGACTGGGGGGAGCCCGCCGAGCGGCTCGACGAGCTGTACCGGTGGGTGGAGCGCGGGGCGCTGGACACGGCGTCCTGGTATCTGCGGGACCGGGTGTGGA
>NZ_CM002285.1:4334929-4444088 GCF_000497445.1 Streptomyces roseochromogenus subsp. oscitans DS 12.976
GGCGTCGACCGGTTCTTCGGCGTGACGTCCGGCTGGATGCGGGACGTGGCCACGGCCCAGGCGGTGCAGCGCCGCCTTCAGGCCTTGCAGTTCGACTGGGCCTCCGAGAGCATCCGGGAGGTCCTGGGCCCGGCGGAGGGCACGGCGAGCGAGGCGTCCGAGCGATGCCTCGGGGTGCTGCGGCGCTTCTCGGAGGACATCACGGAACTGGTGCGCACGGAGACGACCGACTGGATGGTCGAGTTCCGCACCGGGACGGCCCCGCTGGGGATCCAGGCGGCGGTGACATATGTGCCACGACAGGACGCAGCGGGCTCCGGCGGCCGCTTCCCCCTGCCCCCGGCGAACGGCACCCGCCCGAACATGCCCCGCCAGCGCCCACCGGAGCCCCGCTAGGCACGGCCGGGGGCGGGTTTTCACGTGCCCGCGCTGGTGAGGTACCGCCGGACCCGCACCGGACCCGCACCCGGCAACGGCGACGCACCCCGACGGCGCTTCACTGCTTGGTGTACGTCAGGCTCTCCCCGCCGCTCGCCTTCGCCCGCTTCAGGCTGCCACTCGGCAGCAGCGTGACCTCGGTGGCCTCGCCCGGGGTGCAGGAGGTGGCGGGTTCGCCGCTGGTGACAGTGGACGGGCCGATCTCCAACGGGCCGTCCGCGCCGGGCTGTTGAGTGAGTCTGGCTTCGAAGACACAGTGGTACATGCCGCCGTCGTTCGTCGGCCCGTCCGCGATCAGCGTCAGCACACTGTCACCCACCCTGCCCTGCCGGATGGTGAGTTGGCGGGTGTTGATCCCCACGTCGCTGTCGATCGTCGCCTTCCAGGTGCCCAGATAGCCGCCCGGGACGTCCCCGTTCGTGGGCGTGGAGGCCGAGGCGGAGTCGGACGGCGTGGACGCGGTGGGGTCAGGGGTGACGGTGGGCGCGGGAGTGACCTTCCCGCCTCCCTGGGCATGGCCACCGCCCCCGTTGTTCATCAACGCGTACACCGAGCCGCCCGCACCCAGCGCCACCACCAGCGCGACCACGACGAGCAGCACGGTGGACCGCCCACTGCGCCGCTCAGCCTCCGGCGCCCCGCCGTAGGAGGGGTACGGCTGCTGCCCCCCGGCCTGCTGCGGATAGCCGTAAGCACCGCCACCCCACTGGGGATGCTGCTGCGCATACCCGTACCCGAACCCAGGAGCGACCGGCGGAGCCTGCCCCGAAACAACGGTCGGCACATGCTCGACACCACCGACCGGCGCATCAGAGACAGCGGCATGCTCAGGCAGCCCTTCACGGCCGGCCTCCGAGGCACCACCACCCGCCACCGACGGCGCTACGCCTCCACCAGAGCCACCCGCACCCGACAACGACGGCGGTACGGGTGGTGCGGGTGGCAACCCGGACCCGGCCGAGGGCCGGGTACCCCCCGACTCCGTCCCCTCCGGATCCTCAACCTCCAGCAACTGCACGGCATGCCGCCCGAGTTGAGCGACCAACGCCCCCGGCAACCAGGGATCCCGGGACCGCCCCCCGGACACGGTGTCCTCCGCCCCGGTCCGCTCGAGCAACGCGTCCAGCGAAGGCCGGGCCCCCGGATCCTTGCGCAGGCAATCCCGCACCAGATCGGCGATCCCCTCCGGCACCCCCGCCAGATCCGGCTCCTCCTGAGCGATCCGGAACATCAACGCGTGCACGCCACTGTTGTCGGTCCCGAAGGGCATCGCCCCCGTAGCCGCATAGGCGAGCACGGACCCCAGGCAGAACACATCGCACGCCGGCGTGATCCGGTCCCCCCGCACCTGCTCGGGCGCCATGAACCCCGGCGACCCGACCAGCGACCCGGTCCGGGTCAGCCCCTCCCCGCCCAGCGAGGTCGTCTCCAGCGCCCGCGCGATCCCGAAGTCGATCACGCGGGGCCCGTCGATCGTCACGAGCACGTTCGACGGCTTCAGATCCCGGTGCACGATCCCCGCCGCATGGATGTCCTTCAGCGCATGCGCGAGCCCCGCCGCGAGGATCCGTACCGATCGCTCGGGCAGCGCGCCGTGATCGTGGCCGACGACCTGCTGCAGACTCGGCCCGGCGACATATCCCGTGGCCAGCCACGGCACCGCCGCCTCGGTGTCGGCGTCGAGCACGGGCGCGGTCCAATACCCGCCGACCCGCCGGGCGGCCTGCACCTCCTGCCGGAAGCGCGCCCGGAACTCCTCCTGCGCGGCGAGTTCCTCGCGGACCAGTTTCACGGCAACGGTACGACCCCGCTCCGAGCGGGCCAGATACACCTGCCCCATGCCGCCCGCGCCCAGCCGCGCGAGCAGCCGGTAGCCGCCGATGTGCTGCGGATCCCCCGCCCCCAGCTTCTCCATGGCCCACCCGCCTTCCCCCCGTACGCCCCAGACACCCCGTACGCGCCCTGCAGCCACGCATACGTGTACGACGGAGAATAATCCGGCCCCACGGGGGAGTCGCGCGGCCCGGCCCCTACGGTTCAGTAACGGGCCCGCCCGCCCCCTTCGACAATCTGTCGCGGAATCCCCCCGTCCACAGAACAAGACGCCGATAGGCCTTCCGCATCGCGGACATTTACGCTCGGCCGCATGACCCCTCAGCCCAACCCCGACGCCGGCGCCGCAGTGAAGGCCGCGGACCGTGCGCACGTCTTCCACTCCTGGTCCGCGCAGGACCTGATCGACCCACTCGCCGTCGCCGGCGCCGAGGGGTCGTACTTCTGGGACTACGACGGCAAGCGGTACCTGGACTTCACCAGCGGGCTCGTCTACACGAACATCGGCTACCAGCACCCGAAGGTCGTCGCGGCCATCCAGGAGCAGGCGGCCACGATGACGACCTTCGCGCCCGCCTTCGCGATCGAGGCGCGCTCGGAGGCGGCCCGGCTGATCGCCGAGCGGACCCCCGGCGACCTGGACAAGATCTTCTTCACCAACGCCGGCGCGGACGCCGTCGAGCACGCGGTGCGCATGGCCCGGCTGCACACGGGCCGCCCGAAGGTGCTCTCGGCCTACCGCTCGTACCACGGCGGCACCCAGCAGGCGATCAACATCACCGGCGACCCGCGCCGCTGGGCGAGCGACACCGCCACGAACGGCGTCGTCCGCTTCTGGACGCCGTTCCTCTACCGCTCCCGCTTCTACGCGGAGACGGAAGAGCAGGAGACCGCGCGGGCGCTGGAGCACCTGGAGACGACGATCGCCTTCGAGGGGCCGGGCACGGTCGCGGCGATCATCCTGGAGACCGTCCCCGGTACGGCCGGAATCATGGTCCCACCGCCCGGCTATCTGGCCGGTGTCCGGGAGATCTGCGACAAGTACGGCATCGTCTTCATCCTGGACGAGGTCATGGCGGGCTTCGGGCGCACCGGCGAGTGGTTCGCCGCCGATCTCTTCGGTGTCGTACCCGACCTGCTGACCTTCGCCAAGGGCGTGAACTCGGGTTACGTCCCCCTCGGTGGCGTCGCGATCTCCGAGAAGATCGCCGAGACCTTCGGCAAGCGGCCCTACCCGGGCGGTCTGACCTACTCGGGGCACCCGCTGGCCTGCGCCGCCGCCGTCGCCACCATCAACGTGATGGCGGAGGAGGGCGTGGTCGAGAACGCCAGGCGGCTCGGCGAGAGCGTCGTCGGCCCGGCCCTGGCCGAGCTGGCCGAGCGGCACCCGAGCGTCGGCGAGGTGCGCGGTGTCGGCATGTTCTGGGCGCTGGACCTGGTGAAGAACCGCGAGACCCGCGAACCGCTGGTGCCCTACAACGCGGCCGGCGAGGCGAACGCCCCCATGGCCGCGTTCGCGGCCGCCGCCAAGCAGCACGGCGTGTGGCCCTTCGTGAACATGAACCGGACACATGTCGTCCCGCCGTGCACGGTCACGGAGGCCGAGCTGAAGGAGGGCCTGGCGGCCCTGGACGCGGCCCTGACCGTGGCCGACGAGTACACGGCGTAGTCCACGGCGTAACCGGACAGCGGCTGACGTCGGGCAGGCTCGAACGCGTAAGGTGACGTGCTCGTAAGAAGTAGGCGAGTACGTCATCCACGCGCGAGGAGACTCCGACGATGCCCGGCACCGGTGCCGTGACGCGCAGCACCCTGCGCCAGCAGATCGCGGACGCGCTCCGTGACGAGGTGCTGGCGGGGCGGCTGCGACCGGGCCGGGCGTTCACGGTCAAGGAGATCGCCGAGCAGTACGGCGTCTCCGCCACACCCGTGCGCGAGGCGCTGGTCGACCTGTCCGCGCAGGGCATCCTGGAGGCCGACCAGCACCGCGGATTCCGCGTGCCGGAGTACACCCTCACCGACTACCGGAACATGATCGAAGCCCGCAGCCTGGTCACCGACGGCATGTTCCAGGCCCTCAGCACCGGCCACCCCGCCTTCCGCACCCCGCCCCAGGACCCGCGTACGACCGCGGCCCTGGCCACCGTGCGCCGTCGCGGCGAGGAGGCCCAGCGGGCGGCGGCGGCCGGCGACCTCACCATCCTCATCGGCTACGACCTCCGCTTCTGGCGCGAGCTGAGCGCCCTGTTCGGCAATCCCTACCTCGGCGACTTCCTCGACCGGCTGCGTGTGCAGTCCTGGGTGTGCGCGGTGCAGCATCTGCTCCGCCTGCCCGACCTGCGCGGCCGCCTGTGGGCCGGACACACGGACCTGGTCGACGCACTGGCCCGCCGCGAGTCCGACACCGCCCGCTCGATCGTCGCCGCCTCCAACGCCCACTCGCTGGCGCTGCTGGAACACCTGGCCGGTAGCTGAGCGGCCGAAAGGGTATGGGACCCGCACATCACCGATTACCCTGCCCTGACCACCTTCTCTGTGTGAGGAGCCCTCTTTGGCCTGTGACCTGTGGCTGGTGCCGCTCGTGGACGTGTTGTGCCACACCCCGGACAACCCGTTCGCCGAAGAACTCGCGCAGTACAACAACGCGTTGACGGCGGCCGGGCTGCCCCCGGTGCCGGTGTACCAGTACATGCCGGGCCTGTCCGGCGAGGTCGCGCCCGTGGCCGGCTTCGACTACGACGCCCTCCACTTCCTGCGCCGCGCGTATCTCCTCCAGGTGTGCGGGCTGGCGGTGACCCCCGTGGACGAACTGGGCGGTGACTACGAGCAGTTGCTGGAGATGTTCGAGTCCACGGCCCAGCAGTCCCACCTGGTCTGGCACTACGACCACGCGGGCGCGTACGTCCCGGTCGACTTCCCGCAGCCGCTGTCCAACGACGACCTGCTGGCGGGCGGCGGTCCGCTGGGCTCCTCGCAGACGCTGCTGCGGGAGCTGGAGTACGTCGCCCCGACGATCGGCATCGACCCGGCCAACCCCCCGGCGGCCCCGGCTCCGCCCACGGCCCCCACGGAACTGGAGGAACCGGCGATCCCGGCGCCGTACGACCCCAGCCCCTTCGCCCGCGAACGGCACGTATGGCTGGGGCTGCACGCGGCGGCGACCCGCTCACTGGCCCAGGGCTCGATGATCGTCTTCAGCTGAGGCTCACAGAAGTTGTGATTTCACCCACCTGTTCTTGTCGTGGGGGAAATGCACACCTACGTTCGGTGGTATGTCCCCCGACGACCCCGCCTTCGACTTCACCGTCGACCTCAGCGCACACGAGATGCTCCGGCGTACCCACGTCATGGCCGCCCTGGGCCCCGACTGGGACCCCGCGGCGGCGCTCCGTGGCGAGGAGGAGGCCCGGGCGCTGCTCTACTCCGGCCTGGACGCGGAGCAGCAGCGGATCTACGACGAGCTGGTGGCGGCCGGTGTACTCCCCGCGGGACCGAGCGATGCTGCCGCTTGATCCGCAGGCCGACACAGGCCGGCGCGCCTGGGGGATGGACTGCCCGAACTGCGACGACCGGCGCGGGTGGCGCTATCTGCTGTCCAACACCGGCAGCCTGCTGCACCTGCAGTGTCCGGCGTGCCACCATGTCTGGTCGCACGAGACACACTTCGGCGCCACCCGCCGGGCACCCTGACGGTCAGAAGACCGGCGTGCCGTTCTGCGTGAGCTTCCAGTTGGTGACCGCGAAGTCCGCCGGGTTCAGCGTCTTCTTCGCGGTGACGTAGTCGATCATCAGCTGGCGGATCTCGTTGGTCGAGCTGTAGGCGTTCGGCGCCGAGGCGATGTGCGGGTAGCCGGAGCCGCCGTTGGCGCGGTAGTTGTTCACCGCCACGACGAAGACCTGGTCGTCGGCGACCGCCTTGCCGTCGTAGCTGAGGTTCTTGATCCTCGACCCCTCCGGCTGGGCGATGTCTATCTCGTAGTCGACGCCCGCCGCCGTGTCGTACATGTAGTCCCAGAAGCTGTTGGCGTTGGTGAGGGTCGCCGTGTCGACCTTCGTGCCGGCCGGCACCTGGTGGTAGTACTTCGCCGCGTACTCCAGGTAGTCCTTGAGCTGGGCGCCCGTGAGCTTCTTGCCGTACAGGGTGTTGTCGTAGATGTAGAGGCCGGCGATGTCCTTGATGGTGACGTTGCCCTGGGGGATGTCCGCCGTGCGGGAGAAGGGCGCCGCCATCGAGATCAGCGGGAGCGCCGCGTCGGCCGTGGAGAGGCCCGCCTTCACGTTCTCCATCTGCACCTTGTGGATGAAGTCCATGATCGGCACGTCCTTCCAGCAGGACTCCGCCGCCGAGAGGTCCGCCGTGCAGGTGCCGACGGCCGTGTTCACGTACTTCACGACCAGCTCGTGGTCGGCCTCCAGGAGCTGCTTGATCTCCGGGTCCTCGTCCACCGAGTTGGGGTTGAGGGTCTGTGCCTTCTTGCTCGTCACCTTCCACTGCCCGTGGTGCAGTTCGAGCTCGAAGTCGAAGACGCTGAGGCGGTAGCCCCAGCAGTACGGCTCGGACAGCAGGACCTCTTCGCCGGTCTCCGCGTTCTTCACCGTGTAGGACGGAACCTCGACGTGCGTGTGGCCCACCAGGATCGCGTCGATGCCCGGCACTTGCTCCGCGACCAGGTTCGACGCGTTCTCCACGTACGGGAGTTCATCGCCGTAGGAGGACGAGCCGTCCAGGCCCGAGTGGTCGGTCAGGAAGACGACGTCGCAGCCGAGGGCGCGCAGGCGCGGGACGTACTTCTTCGCCTGCTCCACCAGGCCCGGGAACACCATCTTCCCGCTGACGTTGTCCTTGTCCCACAGCGCGATACCGGGGTTGGTGAGGCCGAGGATGCCGACCTTGATGTCGGGCGCGCCGGGGACCCGGATCCGCTTGACGGTGTACGGGTGGAAGGCGGGGCGCAGGGTCTTCGCGTCCAGGGCGTTCGCGCCGAGCAGCGGGAAGTGGCACTGGCTCTCGAACTTGCGCAGCGTCTCGATGCCGTAGTTGAACTCGTGGTTGCCGAGGGCGGCGGCGTCGTAGCGCATGTGGTTCATGGCCACGGCCATCGGGTGCTTGGGGCCCTTCTTGCCGTCGGTGCCGGTGATCGGGTCGACGCGCGCGAAGTAATAGGCGAGCGAGGTGCCCTGGATGATGTCGCCGGCGTCGACGAGCAGGACGTGGTCCTCGCCCTTCGCCTCGCGCTGCTGCTTGATGAGGGTGGCCACACGCGCCACGCCCACCGAGTTGCCGGCCTTGTCGCTGTAGGCGGCGTCCTTGTAGTAGTCCCAGTCGAAGACGTGGCTGTGCAGGTCGGTCGTACCGAGGATGGAGAACGACCAGGTGCGGGGGTGACAGTCCCGCTGCTGCCCGGCCGCCTGCGCGGGGGCCGCCGCGACGGTTCCCGCGGCGGCGACGGCCGCACCGGTGACGGCCGTCTTCTTCACGAACTCCCGGCGGTTCATGGGACTGAGGGGCATTCGAGGCTCCTGGTTGGCTGGAGATTGGCGACGAGCAGTGGCGGTGCAGTGCGGAGGCTACCCGCGTAGATGCTGCTAGCGCCCACGATTGCCGGAAACCAGGAAAAGGTCATGTCCAGGTCAAGGATGGGTCAGTGTGCGTCCCGCGCGAACCCTGGGGAAACGGCCGGTGTCAGAGAGGGCCGATGAGCCTGATCTCCGGCGGCCACAGCACCCTGCTCGCCATCAGCAGGCCTCCTCCGCCTTGCAGCTGGACACACCGGGCGCCCACCACGGCGAAACGCCCGCCGGTCACGCCCGAAGGCGGACCGGCGGGCGCTTCCGCACGCTGTCCGGACAGATGGTGCCCAACAGACGGTGCCTACAGGAACGAGTTGATCTCGATCGTCTCGTCCCGGCCCGGGCCCACGCCGATCGCGGAGATCGGGGCGCCGGACATCTCCTCCAGCGCCTTGACGTAGTTCTGGGCGTTCTTCGGCAGGTCGGCGAAGGACTTCGCCTTGGTGATGTCCTCGGACCAGCCGGGCAGGTTCTCGTAGACCGGCTTCGCGTGGTGGAAGTCGGTCTGGGAGTACGGCAGTTCCTCGACGCGCTTGCCGTCGATCTCGTACGCCACACAGACCGGGATCTGCTCCCAGCCGGTCAGCACGTCCAGCTTGGTGAGGAAGAAGTCGGTCAGGCCGTTGACGCGGGTCGCGTAGCGGGCGATCACCGCGTCGAACCAGCCGCAGCGCCGGTCACGGCCGGTGGTCACACCACGCTCACCGCCGATGCGGCGCAGCGCCTCGCCGTCCGCGTCGAACAGCTCGGTCGGAAACGGGCCGGCGCCGACACGGGTCGTGTAGGCCTTGAGGATGCCGATGACCCGGCTGATCTTCGTCGGGCCCACACCGGCGCCGGTGCAGGCGCCGCCGGCGGTCGGGTTCGAGGAGGTGACGAAGGGGTACGTGCCGTGGTCGATGTCGAGCAGGGTGCCCTGACCGCCCTCGAACAGGACGACCTTGTCGTCCTCCAGCGCCTGGTTCAGGACCAGCACGGTGTCGGCGACGTACGGCTCGATCTGCGCGGCATAGCCCAGCAGCTCCTCGACCACCTGGTCCACGCCGATCGCGCGCCGGTTGTACAGCTTGCTGAGGATCTGGTTCTTGACGTCGAGGGCCGCCTCGACCTTCTGGGTCAGGATCGACTCGTCGTAGAGGTCCTGGACCCGGATACCGACACGGTTGATCTTGTCGGCGTAGGTGGGTCCGATACCGCGCCCGGTCGTACCGATCTTCCTCTTCCCGAGGAAGCGTTCCGTCACCTTGTCGACGGTCACGTTGTACGGCGTGATGATGTGCGCGTTACCGCTGATCAGGAGCTTGGACGTGTCGACGCCACGCTCGTTCAGACCGCTCAGCTCGGAGAGCAGGACCGACGGGTCGACGACGACGCCGTTGCCGATGACCGGAACACAAGTAGGCGAGAGGATTCCGGAAGGGAGCAGGTGGAGTGCGTACTTCTGGTCGCCGACGACGACCGTGTGGCCGGCGTTGTTGCCGCCCTGGTATCGCACTACATAGTCCACCGAGCCACCGAGCAGGTCGGTCGCCTTTCCCTTGCCTTCGTCACCCCACTGAGCACCGAGCAGCACAAGTGCGGGCACGCGCGTACACCCCTTCCGGGCGGGGCATGTCCAAGGTCGGGGGCGTGGGCGTAAGGTTCACCGCCGCGTACCACAGCGACCGCCTTTGGTCGCCAACCGTCGGACCGGATGCCCCGGAATAGACGAAGCCCCTGGCGCAATAGCGCAAGGGGCTCTTGCACAAAGATGCTACCCGAGGAAGCGAGGCAGGACCGAGGTGGCGACTTTCGCGACGTCCGAACAGCTGCTGGTGATCATCGATCCGGCGGCACGGCAGACGGACGGGGAGTCCGTACGGATCGCGAAAGACGTGCTCAGCGCGGGTGCGGCGGCCAAGGTGTGCCTGCCGGAGGGGCCGGAGGAATTCGCCCGCGCGCTGGGCCGACGGGGGTCCAGGAGGCCGGTGGTGGTCGGCGACGACCGGGCGCTGGTGCGGGCCGTGACCCTGCTGCACCGGGCGCGGGAGCTGGCCGGATGCGCGCTGTCGGTGGTCCCGGTGGGGGACAGCGGGCTCGCCGAGTCGCTGGGCGTGCCGGGCGGCGCGGTGGCGGCGGCGCGGGCCGTGCTGGACGGGGCCGAGCGGCGCCTGGATCTGCTGGTCGACGACTGCGACGGGGTGGTCCTCGGCGGGCTGGGCATTCCGCCGGAGCCGGTGCGGGCTGCTGCCGCCGAACCGGTTGCCGTGGCCGCCGACCGGCCCTGGTACCGCTCACTGGTCCGCACCCTCGCCCCGGGCCGGCCCCGGCTGGCCGCCGTACCGGCGCCGGGGCCCTCCCGGCTGCGGGTCGAGGTCGACGGGGAGACGGTGGTGGACCTGGGCCAGCCGGTGGAGGCGGTGTCGGTGACGCCGGGCACGGGCGGGCTGGCACGGGTGGAGGTACGGCCGCTGTCGCTGGGGGCGGAGGCGACCGCGTACCGGGCGTCCGGGCAGACGGTGACGGTGGCCGGCGCGGACTTCCGGTACCGGGCGGACGCGGCGGTGGCGGGGCCGGTACGGCGGCGGACGTGGCGGGTGGTGGAGGAGGCCTGGGGGCTCACCCTGCCCACGGCTTCCTGACCCGTACGACGCCTCTTCCTGACCCGTACGACGCCTCTTCCTGACCCGTACGACGCCTCTTCCTCGCCCGCGCACGGCACCTCTAAAGGTCTGGTGACAAATATTTAACCGCGCCGACCCCTTCCCGTGCCCCCACTTCGTCCACCATCCTGCTCCAGCAGGACACACCGGAGACCCACCACGACTCATGGACCGGACACGGAGGGGGCCACCCGATGGCAGTGGACGAGGGCGTCGCCCCGGCGACGGGCAGTACCGACGGAGAAACGGTTCACCGGCTGAAGCCCAACGCCGTAGGCCTGCTCGGCGTGGTCTTCATGGCGGTGGCCACCGCCGCGCCGATCACCGCGATGACCGGCAATGTGCCCTTCATGGTGTCGTCCGGAAACGGGATCGGGGCGCCTGCCAGCTATCTCGTGGCAATGGTCGTCCTGGCAATCTTTTCCGTGGGTTTCACGTCGATGGCGAAGCACATCACGTCCACGGGCGCGTTCTACGGATTCATCTCATACGGCCTCGGCCGCACCGCCGGACTCGCCTCCGGGCTGCTGGCGACCTTCGCGTACGTCGTCTTCGAACCGGCGCTGATCGGCATCTTCTCGACCTTCGCCACGACCACCCTGAAGGACCAGACGGGCGTGCACGTGCCCTGGTGGGCCTTCGCGATCCTGATGCTCGCGATCAACGCGACCGGCACCTGGTTCGGCATCAGCGTCGCCGAGAAACTGCTGGTGCTGCTGCTGGCGACCGAGGTGACCGTGCTCGCGGCCATGGCGGTGTCCGTCGCCTTCCACGGCGGCGGCCCGCACGGGTTCTCCCTCGCGCCGGTCGACCCGGTCAACGCCTTCAAGGGCACGTCCGCCGGGCTCGGGCTCTTCTTCGCCTTCTGGTCCTGGGTCGGATTCGAGTCGACCGCGATGTACGGCGAGGAGTCCCGCGACCCGAAGAAGATTATCCCCAAGGCGACGATGATCAGCGTCCTGGGCGTCGGCGTCTTCTACGTCTTCGTCTCCTGGATGGCCATCATCGGCAACGGCGAGACCGAGGCCGTGAAGGCGGCCTCCTCCGCGAACCCGCTCGCGCTGTTCTTCAACCCGACCGAGCGCTATGTCGGCCACTGGGCCGTCGACGTCATGCAGTGGCTGATGATCACCGGCTCACTGGCCTGCGGCATGGCCTTCCACAACTGCGCCGCCCGCTATCTGTACGCCCTCGGGCGGGAGGGTGTCCTGCCCTCGCTGAGGAACACCATCGGCCGCACCCACGCACGGCACGGCTCCCCGCACATCGCCGGGCTGGTGCAGACGGTCGTGAGCGCCGTACTGATCGCCGCGTTCTGGATCGCGGGCAAGGACCCGTACAACGCGCTCTACGTCCTGCTGGCCATCCTCGGCACGATGGCGATCCTGATCGTGCAGGCCGTGTGCTCCTTCGCGGTGCTCGTCTACTTCCGCCGGAACCACCCCGACAGCCGCCACTGGTTCCGCACGTTCGCCGCTCCGCTCGTCGGGGGCATCGCGATGCTGGGCGTGGTCGTGCTGCTGGTGTCCAACATGAGCGCTGCGGCGGGGCCGGAGTCCGGGTCACTCCTGCTCAAGGCGACGCCTTGGCTGGTGGCGCTGGTCGCGGCGACCGGCGTGGGCTACGCCCAGTACCTCAAGCGGTGGGCGCCCGAGCGGTATGCGCTGCTGGGGCGGACGGTGCTGGAGGAGACGAAGGAGCGGTAGCCCTCCGGGACCGGCGGACTCAGCCCTCGCCGAAGGTCTTCTCCCGGTGGACCCGCCACCGCTCCATCCCTTCGGCGGCTCGGCCCTGGTCATGCTGCTGGCCGGGCTGGGCTTCGCCGTCGGCTACGGCAAGCAGATCGGGCCGGTCCTCGGCGCCTGTCTGCTCCAGGTCGCCGCCGTCCGGGTCATCGGCGCGGCCGCCGTCCTGCTCTTCGCCGTCCTGCTCTTCGGCGTCCTGCCACAGGGCGCCATGGCAGCGTGGGGCGTGGCCGGCGCGGTCCTCCTGATCGGCTGGACCGGCCCCGCCCTGAACGCCCCCCGGCCGATCCTGGACCTCTCCCCCTTCGCCCACCTGCCCAAGCTGCCGGGCGGGGGCATGCAGTAGGGTCCGGTGCCGCTCCTGCTGGGGCCGGCCGCAGTGCTGGTGGCGGTGGGTCTCGCGGGTGTGCGCCGGAGGGACGTGGCCTCCTGAGGGGCCGGGGTGATCACCTCACCTCGACGCTCAGCCCCTGCAGCCCCCGGATCACGAAGTTCGGCTTGCGCTCCGGCTCCGCCGCCAGGGCCAGGGTGGGGGCCTGTTGGAGGAGAGCTGTCATCGAGGCGGCCAGCTCGACACGGGCCAGGGGTGCGCCGATGCAGTAGTGGATGCCCGCGCTGAAGGAGATGTGCGGGTTGTCGGTGCGGGTCAGGTCCAGGCGGTCGGGGTCGGTGAAGACGGCCGGGTCGTGATTGGCGGAACCGAAGAGCATGGCGATCTCCGCACCCCTCGGGATCGTCGTACCGTCGATCTCGATGTCGTCCAGCACCCAGCGTTCGAAGAGCTGCAGCGGGGTGTCGTAACGCATCAGCTCCTCGATCGCCGAGAGGACGAGCGCGTGGTCGGCGCGGAGGGCGGCGAGCTGGGCGGGGTTGCGGAACAGCGCCCACCAGCCGTTGACCGTGGCGTTCACCGTGGCCTCGTGCCCCGCGTTGAGCAGCAGCACCGCCGTGGAGATCATCTCCTGCTCGGTCAGCCGGTCGTCGTCCTCGTCGTGCGCCGCGATCAGCCCGGAGATCAAGTCCTCCCCCGGCTCCTTGCGCCGCGCGGCGATCAGCTCCCGCAGGAACTCCGAGAACTCCACCGAGGCCCGCACCGCCTTCGCGGCCGTCTCCTCGGACGGGTTCAGCTCATACATCCCGCAGATGTCGGCCGACCAAGGCCGCAACTGCCCTCGGTCCCCCTCCGGAATGCCCAGCATCTCGGCGATCACCGCCACCGGCAGCGGCTCCGCCACATCGGTGAGGAGATCGCCACCGCCGTCGCGGACCAGCCCGGCCACCAAGTCGCTTGCCAGGTCCTGGACATACGGCTGCAGCCGCTCCACCGTGCGCGGTGTGAACGCCTTCGACACCAGGCGCCGGATCCGGGTGTGGTCCGGCGGCTCCAGGTCAAGCATCCCGTGGTCGTTGAGCGTGTGGAACGGCTCATGCTCCGGCGAAGGCGCGCTCCGGCCGAACTCCTCGTGCGAGAACCGGTGCTGATACGTCCGCCCCAGCCGCCGGTCCCGCAACAGCGCCGAGACGTCCGCGTGGTGCGGGATCAGCCACTGGTCGGTCGCCTCGTACCGGATCACCCTGCCCCGAGCCCGCAGCTCGGCATAGGCCGGGTACGGGTCGGCGAGGAACGCCGGGTCCCAGGGGTCGAAGCTCGGGTCAGTGGAACCAGCCATGCCGGGACGCTAACCCGCCGGACCAGCACCTGACCAGCACCTGACCAGCACCTGACCAGGGTCTGGGGCCCTGGACGGCTCCCGGCGCGCTCAGCCTCGGTCTCGTGGCGGACCCTCACGTGCGCGCCCGCCGTCAGCCCGGTGTCACCAGGCGGGCCTCGTAGGCGAACACCGCTGCCTGGGTGCGGTCTCTGAGGCCCAGCTTCACCAGGATGCGGCTCACATGGGTCTTGATCGTCGACTCCGCCACCACCAGCCGCTCGGCGATCTCCGCGTTCGACAGGCCCTGGGCGATCAGGACCAGCACCTCCGTCTCCCGTTCCGTCAGCTCGCCGTAGGACCCCTGGGCCGCCGGCATCAGGCGCGGGATCTCCGCCAGGCGGGAGAACTCCGTGATCAGGCGTCTGGTGACCGAGGGGGCCAGGAGGGCCTCGCCCGACGCCACCACCCGGACACCGTCCGCCAGTTGGCGCGCCGAGGCGTCCTTCAGCAGGAAGCCGGAGGCTCCCGCCCGCAGCGCCTGGTACACGTACTCGTCCAGGTCGAACGTCGTCAGGACCAGTACCTTCGCCCCGTCGTCCGCGGCGACTATCGCGCGAGTCGCCTCGATGCCGTTCAGCTCCGGCATCCGGATGTCCATCAGAACGACGTCCGGAGCGAGTTCACGGACCCGTTCCACCGCCTCCCTTCCGTTGACGGCCTCGCCGACGACCTCGATGTCCGGCATCGCGTTCAGCAGGACCGAGAAGCCCTCACGCACCATCATCTGGTCGTCGGCTATCAGTACGCGGATGGTCATGTGTCCTCTTCGATCACCGTGGCGGTCGGTACGGGAAGGAATACCGTCAGCTCGTAACCGCCGTCCTCCGTCGGGCCCGTCGTCATCTCGCCGTTCAGCATCGAGACGCGTTCCCTCATGCCCGTGATGCCGTGTCCGGCGCCCGGCGAGGGCTTTATCAGGTGGGGGGCGGGCGGCGGGGAGTTGACTATGCGCAGGCCCAGGCCGCCCAGAACATAGCCGATCTCCACGCGGGCGCTCGCTCCCGGTGCGTGTCGCAGGGTGTTGCTGAGGGCCTCCTGGACTATGCGGTACGCCGACAGCTCCACACCCTGCGGCAGTTCGCGCACCGCACCGGTCACCGCCTTCTCCACCGTGAGGCCCGCCTCGCGCACATTGGCGAGCAGTCCGTCCAGGTCGGCCAGGGTCGGCTGCGGGGCGTCCGGCGCCGCGTAGTCCTCCGCGCGCACGACACCGAGGACCCGGCGCAGCTCGGTCAGGGCCGCCACCGCGTTCTCCCGGATGGTGGCGAACGCCTTCTCCAGCTCCTCCGGCGGGTTCTCCACCCGGTAGGGCGCGGCCTCCGCCTGGATGGCGACCACCGACATGTGATGGGCGACCACGTCGTGCAGCTCGCGGGCGATGGTCGTGCGCTCCTCCAGCAGGGTGCGGCGGGAGCGCTCGTGCTCGGTGACCGTCTGCTGGGCGGTCACCTCCTGCGCGGCCTCCCGGCGTATGTGCCAGACCGCGACGATCAGCAGGATCAGGGCGGACAGGAACAGCATCGGGGTGACATTGGTGTCGTACCGGTGCCCGCCGAAGGCGTTGCCGAAGACGAAGCCGTAGACCGCGGTCATCACCCACATCGAGGCCGCGGTGCGCGGGCGGGTGCGCAGTGCGACGACCGTGAGCACCACCAGGTGGGCCAGAAAGCTGCCCGGCAGCCACGGCCAGTCGGACCAGCCGCCCCGGCCGAGCACGGCCGCGACCGTGCTCGCGCCCAGCGAGAACCAGAACGCCCCCACCGGACGGACCAGCGTCAGCAGGACCGGCGCCAGCGCCAGCAACCCGCACAGCAGGACGAAGAGACCGGAATCGAAGGAGCTCGACAGGGCGAGCGTCATCGACATCACACCCAGGGCCGCCACCACCGCGTGCGGTGTCCAGCCCGCATACCACCGCGGACTGCCGGACAGGCGGCGGGTCAGCGGACCGTCGACGCCCATGCGGGGCAGCGGGCGGTAGGCGAAGGCGTCCTGGAACAGGTCCTGCCGCAGGCCGCGCAGGGCGTCCGCGGCGAGCCGGAACTCCGGGCTGCGCGGCCGGCCGGCCGCGCCCGGCGGTGTCGTCTGCGTGTGCGTCGTCTCGGTCACGTACAAAACGGTAGGCGGGCGGCGGGGTCGTGGTCGTCACCTTGGAGGGGGGTCCTCGGGGATCCCTCTCAGGTACTACGGGTCGTCCCGCAAGGGCGCGGGGCGACCGAGGAGTCAGCGGCCGCCGGGGCGGACCAGGCCGGACTCGTAGGCGAAGACGGCAGCCTGGGTACGGTCCCTGAGCCCCAGCTTCACCAGGATGCGGCCCACGTGCGTCTTCACGGTCTGCTCGGCCACCACCAGCTGCTCGGCGATCTCCGCGTTCGACAGGCCCTGCGCGATCAGCGCCAGCACCTCCGTCTCCCGTTCGGTCAGGTCGCCGACGCGCTGCTTGAGCGGGGCCCGGCGGCTGCCGTCCAGACGGGAGAACTCGGCGATGAGACGGCGGGTGATGCCGGGTGCGAGCAGGGCGTCGCCCGCGGCCACGACCCGTACCGCCTCGGCGAGCTTGTCCGCGGAGGCGTCCTTGAGCAGAAAGCCGGAGGCCCCGGCCCGCAGCGCCTCGTACACGTACTCGTCCAGGTCGAACGTGGTCAGCACCAGCACCTTCACGGCGGGATGCTCCACGGTGATCCGGCGGGTCGCCTCGATGCCGCCGAGTTCGGGCATCCGGATGTCCATCAGCACCACGTCCGGCGCCAGCTCGGCGGTCCGGGCGATCGCGTCCAGACCGTCCACCGCCTGCCCGATCACCTCGATGTCGGGCTGGGTGTTGAGCAGCACGGTGAAGCCCTGCCGGACCATCTGCTGGTCGTCGGCGATCAGTACGCGGATGGTGCCGGCGCCGCTCGTCATGGGGTCTGTTCTCCTGTCGGGGCCTGGGGCTTGCGGGTCGGATGCGGAAGGGGCGAGGGCCGGGGTCAGGGCAGCGCGGGAGGTGCGGGGTCGGTCGGTCCGGGCTCGGTCGGTTCGGGGGCGCCCCCTCGGGGAAGGAACGCCGTCACCAGGAAGCCACCGTGCCGGGTCGGTTTCGCCTCGACCTGCCCGCCCAGCATCGCCGCGCGCTCCCGCATCCCCAGCAGGCCGTGACCGCTGCCCTGGGACGGTGGCACCGGACGGCTGGGACGGGAGTTGCTGACACTCAGGTATATCCCGTTGGGCAGGTGGGCGATGTCCACGCGGACCTTCGCACCCGGCGCGTGCCGCAGGACGTTGCTCAGGGCCTCCTGGACGATCCGGTACGCGGACAGTTCCACCCCCGGCGAATAACCGCGCGCATCCCCCTCCTCGGCCTTCACCACGTCCAGGCCGGCCGCCCTGGTGTTCTCCAGCAAGGCGTCCAGACGGGCGAGGTTCGGCTGCGGGGCGTCGGGGGCCGGGCCGGTGCCGGGCGCGGGCAGCCGAGCGGAGTCCTCGACGGCCTCCGGTTCGTCCGGGCTCTCGGCACGCAGCACGCCGAGCACGCGCCGCAGCTCGGTCAGGGCCTCCAGGGCGTTGTTGCGGATGCCCGCGAGGTTCTCCTTCAGCTCCTCCGAGGGATTCTCCACCAGGTGGGGCGCCACCTGGGCCTGGATGGAGATCACCGACATGTGGTGGGCGACCACGTCGTGCAGCTCCCGGGCGATACGGCTGCGCTCCTCCAGGAGGGTGCGACGGGCCCGCTCCTCCGCGGTGATCGTCGCCTGCTGGACCAGTTCGGTACGGGCCTCGCTCCGGCTGCGCAGGGCGGCGCCGATGATGGCGGCGACGGCGAACAGAGCGACGGCGACGGGGCCCGTCGGGGAGTACTTCTGCGCTCCGATGCCTCCTTCGACGACGTAGGTCGTCAGAGCGGTCACGGCGAACGCCGCGAGGGTGCCGCGGGGGCGGACGCGCAGGGCGAGGAGCAGGAACACGGCCATGTGGGCGAGCAGAATGGGCGCCGGCCAGGGCCAGTTGGGGCTCAGCAGCACGAGAGAGGCCAGGTTCTGGCGGGCCAGCAGCGCAGTGGCCGTGGCGGCCGCCAGGGACAGGGCCCAGGCCGGAACCGGGCGCCACAGAGCCAGGATGACGGCACCGGCCTGCAGGAAGGTGCTCAGGAAGGCCACAGCGGGGGTGAAGCCGTAGCTGTTGGACAGCTCCTCGGCGCCGGCCAGGGCGATGCCGAGGGCCAGCCAGCTGATGAGCAGGTAGGTGAGGAGACGCAGCCAGCGGTACTTGGAGAAGGGGGGTGCCTGGGGGGAGGGGTTCTCACCCAGCCAGGCGCGGAGGCGGGCGGCACGGGAAGGGGTGGCCAGGGCGGGCTCGGCCTCGGTCTCGGTTCCGGTTTCGGCCTCGGACGGGGTCCGGGAGGCGGGTGAGGTCGCGCGGCCGGCGTCACCGGGACAGCCGGGACGACCGGTCGGCTTCTCGGGGTCCGCGGACATCACGGACGTAACTCTAGGCATGGCGCGAGGACCTCGCCGGTGGCACATGGCGGCGGACCACGTGCGACGCTCGGTTCCGGGCTCGGGCGGGGCCCTGCTCGTGGTGCCGGAACGCCGTCCAGCACACGGCGAGGGCCAACGCGAAGACGGGAAGCCAGGCGAGGCGAGACCCCACCCAGGCGACGGAGTCCGGTGGGGTGTGCAGGCCTGGCAGCCGGCCGGCCAGCAGGCCGGTCGCCGTGGTCGCCATCATGGCCGTCTGGTGCCACAGGAAGATGGTCATCGCGGAGAGGTTGACGAAAGCCGTCGCCGCCCAGGCCAGGGGCCGGGCCATCGCGCGGCGCAGGCGGTCGCGGAGCAGGAGGGCGAGGCCGCACTGGGCCAGGCCGAAGGTGACGGCCGCCAGGGTCGGCGGGTTGAGGTTGGAGATCGCCGCGCCGGGGACGCCGACCATGGACACCGGGTAGCCCGCGCAGGTGATCAGCAGGGCCGTGGCCGCCGTACCGCCGAGCAGCAGGACCCAGGCCGGGCGGCGGCCGCGCAGCTCGCCCCGGGCCCAGGCGGCGCCCAGGGTGTACGGGACCAGCCAGCCCGCCGCCACGTTCACCCAGCCGAGCCAGGACGGGCCGAGGTGCAGGCCGAAGCGGAGGACGTCCACGTGGAGGACGACGGCGAGCGGCCAGAGGGGGCTGAGGCGCGCGACCAGGGGGGTGGCGGCCGTCAGCGCGGCGAAGACCAGCAGGAACCACAGCGGGGACAGCGCCAGCTTGAGCAGCGTGTGGATCGTGGACAGGGGTGCGCCGGTGAGGAGGAGGGTCACGGCCGCCACCGACCACAGACCGAGCAGCGCGGCCACCGGGCGGAGGAGGCGGGTCAGACGGGCGCGTAGCCAGGAGCCGTATGTGCCACCTCTACTGCGGGCCGAGGCCAGGCTTCGCGTCGCCACCTGGCCGCCCACCAGGAAGAACACGGCCAGCGTCTGGAAGAGCCAGGACACCGGGGCCAGCCAGGGCAGGTGCTGCAGCGGGCTCGCCGTGCGCAGACCGCCGTCCTGCGCGACCAGCGCCGTGACCAGCCAGTGGCCGAGGACGACACCGAGTATCGCGAGGGCGCGGAGGGCGTCGATCTCGCGGTCCCGGGATGCGGGCGTGGCGGCGTCGACCTGGTGGGCGGCTCGGCGGAGGGCGTGGAACGCGTGAAGTGCGGTGGCGGGGGTGAGGGAAGTGAGGGGGGTGCGGGTACGGCGCAGGGTGGTGGGGGTGGAGGTGGCGGGCGCGGTGTCGTGCGGAGGGGTGTGGCGGGTGCTTGCTGTCTGTTCAGGCACGGGTCACCTCCGAGGTCTCGCCGAGGGTGATCCGGGCCAGGTTGGCGAGGGAGGCCGAGCCCGGGGTGAAGTAGCCGCTGTGGTCGGCGTCGGCCGCGTCGAAGACCCGGGCGCCGAAGGCGCGGGAGACCGGGTCGGTGCCGAAGCCGATGGTGGTGCCGAAGAGGTCCGCGCTGGTGTGCGGGACGTGCCGGATCCAGTCGCCGCTGCCGCGGGCCGCCCAGATCCGGGCGTGGGTGTGCAGGGCCGCGGCCGAGTCCGCGCCGGTGCCGGGGCTGCCGACGAGGACGATGTCGTCCGCGTCCAGGCCGGGGGCGGCGCGGCCGCAGACCACCGTGCCGTACGAGTGGCAGAGCAGGGATATGTGTGCCTGTGGCGGGGTCGCGGCGCGCAGGTGACGTATGAAGGCGCGCAGGTGGGGGGCGGCTTCGTCGGCGCGGGTGGTCGTCGTGACCGCGGTGCTGACCGTGGCCGGGGGTTCGTAGCCGAGCCAGGCTATGACGGCGACCGTGGTGCCGTGGGGTGCGCGGTGGGTGAGGTCCGTGTACAGGGCCGCAGCCGCCTGGTGGAAGCGGGCGTAGGTGTCCAGGGAGGTGTCCGAGCCGGGGACCAGGACCGCGATGTGGCCGGCGTGGGCGAGGTCGCCGAGGACCTCCGTGGCCTGGCCGGTGCCTCGGCCGTCGAAGGTGAGGAGGTTTCGGGACGGGGCGGCGAGGGCCTGGTCGGCGGCGGCGCGGTGGGGGTCGCCGTGGGTGGCGGCCATCTGGGCGGCCTGGGTGGCGTTGGCTCGGTTGGCCTCGTAGGTGGTGTGGAGGGTGGTGGCTGTGAGCAGGGGGAGCGCTGCGGGGGTGGGGGCGGGGATCTGGGGGCGTGCTGCGCCGGAGAGGGGGGCGGCGATGGCTGCGGTGAGGAAGGCGGCGAGTAGGGTGCGGCGCCATCTGTGAGTGCGGGTGGTGTGGGGCGCCTTCGGCGGGATTTGGATGTGGTTTCCCACCCGCACCACCCGTGACAGTTTCGTCGTCGGGTGCGGGTGGCCCCCGCGGGGCGAAAGCGCCGCCGGCGGCTGCGGGTCCGCGGAGGGGGAAACAGCTCCTGTCGGCTCCCGCCGGTGCAAGGGGAGGGGATCCGTGCCGATCGGCTCGCGCCGGTCGCTGGAGAGGGGCTTCGTGTCCCTTGGCTCGCGCCGATCCCAAGACAGCGGCTCCGTGCCGATCGGCTCTCGCTGATCCCAAGACAGCGACCCCGTGCCTATCGGCTCGCGCCGGTCGCTGGAGACGGACTCGACGTCACTCGGCTCGATCCGATCGCTGGAGACAGACCCTGTGGCACTCGAATCGCATCGGTCGCCGGAGACGGACCCCGCGTCACTCGACTCGCGCTGCCCCCAAGACAGGGGATCCGTGACCGTCAGCTGGCGCCGCTCGCTGGGGAGGGAATCCGTGCGCGTCAGCTGGTGGCGGTTGCCGGAGACCGGGGCCGTGCGCGTCAGCTGCTGGCGGTTGTCGGAGACCGGGGCTGTGCGCGTCAGCTGGTGGTGTTCGGGG
This sequence comes from Streptomyces roseochromogenus subsp. oscitans DS 12.976, assembly GCF_000497445.1. Lineage (NCBI taxonomy): Bacteria > Bacillati > Actinomycetota > Actinomycetes > Kitasatosporales > Streptomycetaceae > Streptomyces > Streptomyces roseochromogenus. The sequence continues at coordinate 4,356,193 of NZ_CM002285.1, forward strand.
GTGAGGGGGTTTGTGTTCGCTGGTGAGTGGCGGGGGCTGGAGGAGGGCGTGGGAGGGTGGCCCATGGGCGGGGTCCTTTCAGATGGCCCGGCCGTCGGGCTTCTCTGAGAAGGAAAATTAAGGATCTGGGCCTGTCGTCGGCGTCCCGCCAGGGAGCTGTTCTGCGAGGTAGCTCTCAGGTACTACGGGTATCACCCGGGGGCGAGCAGTACGGGTCGGACTGCCCTCTTCACCACGCCAGTTGGGCGATCTCCTCCGCCACCACCGCGCACGCGTCCGCCGCCGGGTCGATCAGCGGGAAGTGGCCGACATCCTCCAGCAGCGTCAGGCCCACCACCTCGCCCGCCTTCGCCGCCGCGTCCGCGTACGACTCGGCCACCGTATGCGGTACCACCAGGTCCGTACGCCCCTGGACGAGTGTCGTCGCGATGCCCGTCGGGAGGAGGAGGACGGGGTCGGCGTAGGGGCGGCGCTGGGCGAACGTGTCGTGGCCGCCCAGGAGTTGCAGGCTCGCGTGGCCGCAGACGTCCAGCTTCTCCGCCACCTCGAAGTCCGCGATCGGGGCGAGGGCGACGACACCGCGCAGCGGGGCCGGGCGGCCGGTGCGCCAGGGGGAGTCCGCAGGCAGGACGTGGCGGGCCGCGGCCCACAGGGCGAGGTGACCGCCGGCGGAGTGGCCGGTGAGAACGGTACGGCGCGGGTCGGCCTGCGGGAGCGCCTCGCGGACCAGGGCGGGCAGCGCGTCCAGGGCGGCCGCGACGTCGTCGAAGGTGTCTGGCCAGCGGCCGGCCGGAGGCGTGGCTTCGGCTCCGGCTTCGGCGTCCGGAGGGGTGGCTTCCGCGCCCGTGTGCTGATCGGCCTTGTCCTGGTCACCCTTGCCGTGGTCGCCCCTGTTCTGGTCGGGGATCAAGGGGGCGCCGCCGCGTCGGTACTCGACGTTGGCCACCGCGAAGCCCCTACGGGCCAGATAGTCCGCGAACGGTGTGATGTGGCGGCGGTCGTAGCGGGCCCGCCAGGCGCCGCCATGCAGAACGACCACCAGGGGAGCGAGGGAGTCCGGGGCGGTTCGGGGGGCGTAGAAGTCGATCACCTGGTCGGGGTGGCCGCCGTATGTGGAGGTGACGTCGGGGTCGAACAAAGGGTGTGAGAAGGCCGACTCCTCTTCGGCGGCAGCGCGGGCAGCTGCGGCGTCGTCCGGCATGCTCCAACCTCTCAGCGATGGAACGTGTTTGGCGTGTGGCGGACCAGGTGAGGAATTTTCGTTCGCCGTTGGCGGGACGGTATCAGGCCAGTCATGTGCGGAGGCATGGGGATGTGACGCAGGGTCAGGGATAAACGGTTCTCCGCGAGGGAGCCAGGGCCGGGCGGGGAGGTCCGGCCCCCAGCCCCAGCCCCGGCCCCAGCCCCGGCCCCTCCCCTACGCCAATTCCTCGCTCAGGATCCTGGCCGCTCGTTCCGTGTCGGTGAAGGTCACGTACAGCGGGGTGAAGCCGAAACGGAGGATGTCAGGGTGGCGGAAGTCGCCCACGACCCCTCGGGTGATCAGGCGTCGCATCACCTCGCCGGCGTCCGGGCAGCGCAGGGCGATCTGGCTGCCGCGCTCCCCGTGGCGCTCGGGGGTCACCGACTCGACGCGGCCCGGCTCGGTGTACGCCCGCACGCAGCGCAGGAAGAAGTCCGTCAGGGCGAGGGACTTGGTGCGGACGGTGGAGATCGAGACGTCGTCCCAGATCTCCAGCGCCGCCTCCAGGGCCAGCATGGAGAGGATGTCCGGGGTGCCCACGCGGCCGCGCAGGGCGCCCGGTGCGGGGGTGTAGGACGGGCTCATGCCGAAGGGGTCGGTGTGGGAGTTCCAGCCGGGCAGGGGCGAGTCGAAGCGGGGTTGCAGGTCCCTGCGGACGTACAGGTACGCCGGTGAACCCGGGCCGCCGTTCAGGTACTTGTAGGTGCAGCCGACCGCCAGGTCGACCCCGTGCTCGTCCAGGCCCACCTCCAGCGCGCCCGCGCTGTGGCACAGGTCCCAGACGGACAGAGCTCCGGCCTCGTGGATCGCGGCCGTCAGGGACGGCAGGTCGTGCAGGCGGCCGGTGCGGTAGTCGACGTGGTTCAGCAGTACGGCCGCCGTACGGTCGCTCAGGGCGGCCGGAACCTCCTCCGGCGTCACCGCGCGCAGGGTGCGGCCGGTCATACGGGCCGCCGACTCGGCGATGTAGCCGTCTGTGGGGAAGGTCGTCGCATCGACCAGGATCTCGGTCCGGGTCTTGGTCCGGGTCTTGGTCCGGGTCTTGGTCCGGGTCTTGGTCCGGGTCTCGTCCGACATCCGTACCGCCGCCACAAGTGCCTTGAAAACGTTGACACTTGTGGAGTCGCCCACGACGATCTGTCCGGCCGCCGCGCCGACCAGTGGGGCGATCCGGTCGCCGATCCGCTCGGGCGCGGTCCACCAGCCGCTCTCGTCCCAGGAGCGGATGCGCAGTTCGCCCCACTGGCGGCGCACCACGTCGGCCACGCGGTCGGGAACGTGGGCGGGGAGCGCGCCGAGCGAGTTGCCGTCCAGGTAGACAACGTCGTCGAGGACGAAGCGGTTCCTGAGCGGGGCCAGGTCGTCCGCCGCGTCCAGCTTCTCTGCCTGCAGCGCCAGTTCAGACATGGGACCTCGCCGTCCACAGCTCCGGGAACACGTTCTTGCGGGCGCGCTTCTCCAGCCAGGCCACGCCGGCCGAGCCGCCCGTGCCGGCCTTGGCGCCCATCGCGCGCCGGGTGGCGACCAGGTGGTCGTTGCGCCAGCGCCAGACCAGTTCGGCGACGTCGGTCAACGCCTCGCCCAGACGGGCGAGTTCGCCGTCCTGGTCGGCGGAGTAGATCGCGGTCCAGGCTGCCTCGACGGCGTCGTCGGCGTCGTAGCGCTGGGAGACGTCCCGGTTCAGGACGGACTCGGGGATCGCGTGGCCACGGCGCGCGAGGAGGTGGACGACCTCGTCGTACAGGCTCGGCTCGTGCAGCGCCTTCTCCAGTTCCGCGTGGGCGCGCGGGGCGCCGCGGTGCGGGACGAGCATGGACGCGGACTTCTCGCCGAGCAGGAACTCCATCCGGCGGTACATCGCCGACTGGAAGCCGGAGCCCTCGCCGAGGGCGGAGCGGTAGGAGTTGAACTGGGCGGGGGTGAGCTGGCCGAGCGGCTTCCAGGAGGCGTTCAGGGCCTCCAGTTCCCGTACGGAGCGCTTGAGGGCGGCGACGGCGGTCGGGACGTCGTCCGAGCGGAGGGCGTTCGCGGCGGTCTCCCACTCGTGCACGATCACGGTGAACCACAGTTCCATGACCTGAGTGGTGACCAGGAAGACCATCTCTCCGGGGTCGTCGGAGAGGGTGTGCTGGAGGTGGGTGAGCACATCCGCTCTGACGTAGTCCTCGTACGGCGTCGTACCCGCGAAGTCGAGGTTCGGGTCGAGCGTGCCGTCGGGGTTCTGTGCGAGATGCGGGGCCTCGGGCTCAGCGGCCTGGAGAGGGGGTTGAGCCTGTTGGGACATCGCTGTCTCCTGTTGTTACTCCGGGTAGCGGTCCGCCCCTGCCGATTCCGGCACGGGGGCCCCGGTCCCCAAGCGGAATCCTCCGCAATCCCACCGGATACGGCAAGGCCCGTCTGCTGCCAGACGGGCCACACCGGAACTCCCGTAGGGGTCAGCCCGCGGTCAGCCCAGGGTCTGGGCTGCCGTCGGTGAGGAGTCCCTCAGGAACTGCGCGCAGCGCTCGTACTCCTCCTGCTCGCCGATCACCTGCGCGGCGCGGGCGAGGGCGTGCAGGGCGCGCAGGAAGCCGCGGTTCGGCTCGTGCTCCCAGGGGAATGGCGGAAGATGTGCCGGGAGAGCAGGAGTGGATGGACGGTATGACCGAGCAGGAGTGGCTTGACGACCTCGCGGCTCAGCTGCCGGAGCGGGACCTGGAATGGGTGGTGGATCTTGCCAGGATCTGCTCCACGGAGTGGGCGAGCGACAAGCCCCCGACAGGCGAGACTCACCCACAAGGGATGGATTAAAAGTCCTGGCCATGGCATGGCGGGTGGTTCCGGACGCTGCTTCCACGTCCGGAACCACCTGGTCAGAGCATGTGCGCCGTGAGTGCCGATCCGTCGCGTGACGGGTTGTGCCGCACCGTCCGCTCACGCATCGCTCACGCAGAAGATGCTGCTGACCAGCGCGTTCACTCCTGGTGCTGCCTCACAGGTTTCGCACGCATCCGCACGCTTCACCCTTCAAGTGGACCCCTCCGCCGGGCGCCGGATACCTGCGGCAGGATTCGAACCTGCGACACCCGCTTTAGGAGTTTTCCCTGGGCGGGGCTGTGACCTGCGGAAACGTCGGTAGTGGGGTGTCCGGCCTGGGAAAACACCCCTCCGTAGTTCTCACGTGTTCACGGGGTTTCCCGGCCCCATGTGTGCTGAATGCGTTCTGGTCATGTGGCCCCCCGAGAGGCCGCCAGCGGTCTGTCTGTTTTGGCAGGAGCGAGACGGTCCTGGCCTACCTGCGGTTACGCGCGCTGCACGTGCGGCGTCGTCGTGAGCAGCCCTCAGGGCGCGCTTGGGTCGGAACTGGAGCAGAGCCTCAAGGACATCCTGGACGCTTCTCGGCGAGGCCCTGGTGCCGCCGCTGACCACCGACCGCCAGGCAAGGATCACCATTAGAGCGTCGCAGCACGGCGAAACGACGGACCACGCAGAAACATTTCTTCCGGAAAGCATCCGATACGGGCATTCGGATGACATTGCTGGCATATTCCGTCGGCAAGGTGTAGTTCAATTGCCAGCCCTCAGGTACCGCTACACACGGACTGGGATCTCATTGCGCCGTGCGCTGCACAACCCTGAGTGCGCTGCCAACCGAGGAACGACCGTTACCTCAGCCCCAAAGTGTGTCTTGCAGACATGCCAGCTCGTTCGACGAACCCAGGGAGTTACCGCATGGCCAAGTCAACTGCCGGGGAGAATTCCCGGACGGAAACCTGCACCGCAGTGCTCGAAAACGGATCGGCACGGCTGGCATGGCTGCCGGTGGAAGATGCGGACCGCTACGAGATCTCCCGTATCGGCTGGGAGGACGAATATGAACCGGTCGTGGTGGACGGGGGCGAGACATCGACAGTTGTCCCCGTTCCAGCAGACGGAGATGGACCGGTTGAGACGGCCGACTTCCAGCTGATCGCCTTGTCGGGGTCGACACCGATCGCCGCCCTCGTGCTCGGCACCGGCCGGAATCCGAAGGAGCCGGCGAACATGACCGAATACGTACGCAGCCTGCTCACTTGGGAAAAGGTAGCCAGACAGATCAAGACCCCGTCCAGGAACCCTGTCGGCAGCCCGAGGGTCACCAAGGAACAGGACGGGGGCAAGTGGTACAGGGTGACCAGCCAGGATCACCAGTTCAGCAAAACACCCAAGAACCTCGTGCTCAGGAACCCGAACGCTGACGTGTTGTGGCCGGGTGCCCTCATCCAAGGCGGACCCGCTTCCGAGGGCGCCCTATCCGAGCTGGTCATCGAAGAGCGGACGCCGATCAACATCAGTTGCAGTGCCGCTGTACCAGAACCCAGAGCGCGGCTCGAAAATCCTTCCGCGTCCGCGGCTCAAGAAGCCATCGCCAAAATGATCCGAGACCAAAAAGGCGTCTCCGGCTCCATGTACTACAAAATGGTCGAGGCGTCTTCGGTCGAGTCAGCGCTCCTGGAGGTGGATGTCTCTGCCAGCTACATGGGCTTCAGCGGCAGAGGGAACACCAAGCTGGAGAAGAGTAGAGACGAGAAGACGATCTTGGCTTGCTTCCTCCAGGGGGCCTTCTCCATCAGCTGTGACGGCAAGAGCAGCCCGAGGAAATGGTTCACCGACAAGCTGACTTGGGGGGACGTCAAGGAACTCGAAGACATCGGACGCATCGGACGCAAAAACCCGCCGCTATACATCTCAGAAGTCTCCTACGGTCGTTCACTCTTGTTCGCGTTCATCACTAAAGCGGAGATCACGAAGGCCAAAGCCGCCCTCGAGTTCGCCTATAAGGGGCTAAAAGGCGAAGGGAAGGGAAAGTTGGAGGCTGAGTACAAGAAGATCCTCAACGAGTCACGACTGGAGATCATCACTCGGGGTGGCGACCAGAAGTCCATCATGGAAATGATCAAGAAAGGGGCGCTTGGCGAATACTTCGAGAAGCCGCCGAAGCTGGCCGACTTCGTCCCCATGTCCTACACCCTGAAGTCGCTGCTGACTGGGGACGTGGCACGACTGGGAGAAGTCGCCAACTACACCACCATCAAGCGAGTACCGCTCGACAAAACCGTCATTCGGTTCGAGCCCATGGCCATGTCGGTCAACGACGGCACCATCGGACCGATCGCTCTGACCCACAAGAGTAAGAAGATCACCGGCACTCTGGGCCCTGGAGGAACGCAGTACCCAGAAGGGGAGGGCTGGGAATGGGATTTCCAGATGAGCAACAAGCGAATCGAGATCGCCTGCGAGGGTCCGGGCGATGTACGGTTCAGTGTCACGGTCCAGCCCACTGATAAACACCTCGAGGGTGGCGGAGTCGAAGCCTACAAGTTCGCCGTCGTGGACGTAATGAAGAGACGGACATATAATGTGACTTTCCGCGTAAGGCTCACGTTCTGACTCGCGCTCCAACTGTCGCGAGGGCGCGGCTGCCGGTGCCCACAGTGGCAGCACCCCAGTACGCTCGTAACGACTGGAACCACAGCGCTCTCCCCTATCGACCCCAGCGGAGGGCGCTGTGTGCGTACGGCCGGCTCGTCCGAGGCCCCGAGGACCTCAGGCAGCTGAGTGTCACTCAGCACACGTAGGGGCACTCAGCCGTCACCCGCTTGCCGCTTCAGCGACCCTGGCCTTGTGATCCGTAGAATTGAGCAGCGTGTTGTGAGGGTGCTCGATCTACTGCCGAACTGATCGCTGGCGTTCGTGATCATCGGTGTCTGGGTGCCGTCGTTGCCGTCAACGTCGCCGTCATCGCGCCGCCGATCGTCTGCCAGTGCTGCCCTGGCACTGACTCAATCCGGTGCAGGGAGCCGGAACAGGGGTGCGGACGATCGTCTTGCGATCCGCAGGGCACGATCCTCCGGCCGTTGCAGGGCGGCGATGGGCAGGGGTGCCCCTCGCCGCCTTGCTGCTCGCACTGGAGGTGGAGGCGCTGGCTCAGCCAGGGTGCTTCCAGGCTCCCACCACCGCGCGCCCGTACCTTTCCGCGTCCGGGTTGGGTTCGCCCTTCACAGCCGACTCGCCTGGCGCGAGGAAGAGGCTCACTTGAGCCCCGACGGTAAGGCCACCTGCTCCCTCACCCGGGGCCAGATTCTTCGTGTGCATCCAGACCTTGGTGTCGTTGAGCAGCGGGCAGTGCCAGACGGGCCCTCTGGACCCGTGGCCCCAGGGCTTCACGGTGACCCACTGGAGTAGCCACATGTCGTCTTTGTTCTCGACTTTGAACTCGATGTGCTTGGGGTCGCCGAAGTCGCCTGGTGCGTAGACGGAGTACGTGTCGTCGTCGCCCTTCTCGAAGTCGTTGTAGTTAGGCTTGTCCAGCTTCGTCCATCCCGACTTTCGGTCGCCTCTGGCGAACTGACAGAACACGTCGGCGTCGGTGCCGGCCCAGTCGTCTTTCGCGGTGATGATGCGGACCTCGTACAGGACCTCCCTCGCCGCCGCCTTTGCTGCTGCCGCTTTCTCTGCGGCGGCCACCTGTTCGGCTTGCTGATCCTTGCCGGCGATCTTGCCACCGGTGGCCACGTAGCCGACGTTCGCGAAAGCGCCGAACATACCGGAAGCGCCCTCGGCGTTACCCGTTTCCTTGTCGACCTTGCCGCCGAAGACCTGGTAGCCAGAGTTCCGGAACTGGTTGATCAGCCCCTGAGACGGAACGTCGCCGATGCGCGTGGAGGACACGTCGTCGTTCAGGCATGCACCGCGCTCGTTCTTGAGCTCCCTCAGGTCGTAGGGGCCACCCGGTGGCACCTTGAGGCATTCGCCTTTGAGGTCGGGATGCTGGAACAACTCCAGGGTGCGCTTGGTCTTGTTCACCACGCAGGTGGCCGTGTCACTGAAGCCGCGATCGCCGATCTCGCCGAAGTTCTTCGCTATCGACTCGTCCGCGATCACGACCCGCCCTTCGACGGAGCCATTGCAGTTGGGGTGCTCGTACAGGGCGTAGGAGCCGGACGGGCAGACGTCGGAGCCTTTTGCGCGGATCACTTTGACGGTCATGGCGGCACACTCCTTGCTCACGCGTTCGACGGACATTTACGCCATAACCACCCTCCGTCAGGGCTCGTCACCTCAACAGTCGAATTAGGCTATTCGGGTGATGGGCGTCCGGTGCCGGCTGGGTGAGGGTGAACAGTCCGGGTTCGCATTCGGTGAGGATGCCGCGGTCGATCAGCCGTTTCAGCTTGGCGTGCATGCCTTCGGTGTGCCGCGGCTCGGTGCCGCTGCCGACTCATGACATGGTGACCGGCACGACGAGGATGTGACACAGCTGAGGAGGAGGCCGACTGCGGCTCGGCGTCCAATTTCTTCGAGCCGTGGACCGCGCACCTCCACCAATCCGAGCGGCGCACGGAGAGGAGCACTGTCAGCCATGACGGACTGGACCGTTGCCGAACTCGGACCCCACGACCGGCGAGTCGTGACGGAGGCCATCACCTTGTTCGAGGCGGTCGTGGGGCGCGGCGCGCTCATCGTCGACCAGGCACTCCAAGGTCTCCACGACGGGACGCTGCTCTTCCTGGCAGCTCGCTCAGGGACGCAATCGGCTGTGGTGGGCGCGGCTACTGCCTGCGTGCTGGATGACGACAGTTACGGGGAACTCGTCGCTCCCATGCCGGCCAGCGCCCTTGCCGCCACCCCACCTTCGGTCGACGGCCGACGGATCGGACGTCTGGGCACCCTGGCCGTGGCCGCCTCGATGCGCCGACGTGGCGTCGGCAGCGCCCTCACCGCACAGTGCACGCAATGGTTGCGACAACGATGCACCGAGGCGTACACGATCTCCTGGCTGCACAGTGAACCGGACCGCAGCGAAGGCGTACTGAAGGCTTTCGGCTGGCAGCCAGTCGCCGTTCTGCACGACTACTGGGTACGGGCAACGACGACCGGCGAGGCAGACTGCTCCCAGTGTGGTCGGCCCTGTCACTGCCCCGGCCTGCTGCTGCGTCTGACCGGTGACCGGTGACCGGTCGTCAGGGCGCCGCGGCAGCGTCTCTGACGGTGACCAGCTCCCGGATGTGTGCGCTGAGGCGATAGCGGCTGAGTACGGCTGTTGGCACCCTCTGAGCTCCGTGGACACGGCCCAGGCATCCGTCACTCGCGCACGCGCAGACGAAAGGGCAGGCCATGGCCCATTCTGTGGAGGGATAGAAGAAGGTCAGCGCGTCCCCGGGGACCAGATTCCGGGCCGCGATGACGGTCAGAGCCCTGACGTCGACGTAGGTGCCCGGATCACAGGAATGGTTGAGGTAGGCCACGACCTGCAGGCCGTCCATGTGCCGGTCATCGGCGATCTGGATGGAGGTGCGAGTGGGGTGGGAACGGTACTCAGCCCCACAGATCGAGGCCACCACATCGCCTTCCCTGAGGGCAACCTCGGTGACCAGGCCGAGGCCGGTTCCGGGTTGGTCAACGATCCGCACAGCCACCATGCCGGTCCAAGACTCCTTTGCGGTGGTGCTGCGGAGTGGCGTCGCCGCAACTGAGGGAAGAGTCCTACGGTTCCGCTTCCACCGCGACAGGGGCCAGCCGACCAGGTGACACCTGAACAAGCCCCTCCACACCCCTGGTGCATCCGCAGCGCAGTGGTGGCGAGGCAGATACGCCTCCGGACGTGGCGCCGGGCGCGCGGACTGCATGAACACCCAGTCCGGCCAGGGGGGCGGTCCGCCGGAGAGCGTGGGCGGGCGCCGGCCGTACCCTAGCGATCTGCCGGATGAGACACGGCAGCTGATCGGGCCGGTCCCGCGCTGGGGTTTCCGGGAAGATCGCCGGTTGCGGGTGAGGCGGCTGGGCCGGTGCGGTGAACCCCTTGCGCCTGTCGGTCGTTCGTACGATTCCCCGCCCTCTGCACGCGGTACCGATGCCTGGTGTCCAACACACTGCGTCGGCCCATGCCCGGCGCCGGCAGGGAGTCCCCTCATGACAGAAGTGACGTCCTCTCCGCAGCAGCTGCCCCAGTTCCCCTTCGGCCCGAACGGTGAGACCTGGGAGGAGTTGGTCAAGTCCCAGGGACTGGCCGATGGGCACAGAGGACCGGTCAGTCATCCCACGAAGGATCCCCGTACCACGTACCCGGCCGAGCCCGGTCTGGAGGCGGGTGAGTTCGAGCTGTCGCCCTGCGGGCTGACCGATGCCCAGCGCCGCAAGGCGATCTGTTCGATGGAGCTGTATCTCGCGGACAAGCGGAACCACATGCTCGGCTACCAGGTCACCCAGGACATGAACGGCTACCCCGCGGACCTCAGCAGGTTCATGGAGGACCACGTCAACAACGTCGGCGATCCGTTCCGCTCGGGCGGCTACAAGCCGAACACCAAGGTCGCCGAGCGGGCGGTGCTCGACTACTACGCCGCGCTGTGGAACGCCCAGTGGCCGCATGACCCGCAGGACCCGGAGTCGTACTGGGGCTACATGCTCTCCATGGGGTCGACCGAGGGCAACATGTACGCGCTGTGGAACGCGCGTGACTACCTCAGCGGCAAGGCGCTGCTCAATCCTGATGAGGCCACTTTGGCCGGTGCCGCCGCCGGTGCGGTCGGTGGTGCCGCCGGCCTGGAGTGGGTGCAGGCCATCGCACCGGACAAGCCCACCATGTTCCGCCCGGTCGCCTTCTACTCCGAGGACACCCACTACTCGTTCGCCAAGGCCGTGCGCGTGCTGAACGTCGACACGTTCTATGCCGTCGCCCAGGATCTCTACAAGGACCAGTGCCCGCTCACGGACAAGGACGGCAAGAGGCTGCCGTGGCCGAAGGACGTCCCCTCCCTGGCCGGCCCCTCGCAGAGGTCCTGGGACGGGACCGGCCAGATCGACATCGAGGCGCTGGCCACGCTGGTCGACTTCTTCGCCGAGCGGGGCCATCCGATCCTGGTCAGCCTCAACCTCGGCAGTACGTTCAAGGGCGCCCACGACGACGTCCGGGCGGTGTGCGAGAAGCTGCTGCCGATCTTCGAGGAGCGCCACCTGCTCCGGCGTGAACTCGTCTTCGGTAAGAACGCGGTCACGGGCGAGCCGATCAAGGACATCCGCCGGGGCTTCTGGATCCACGTCGACGGCGCTCTCGGCGCGGCCTACGTGCCGTTCATGCGGATGGCTTACCAGCAGCCGGGCGTCTTCGACTGGACGCCGGAGGTGGAGCTGCCCGAATTCGACTTCGGGCTGACGGCGATCAGTCCCAAGGGCGTGCAGATGGACATGGTCGCGTCGATCGCGATGAGCGGTCACAAGTGGCCGGGCGCCCCGTGGCCCTGCGGCATCTACATGACCAAGGTCAAGTATCAGCTGGAGCCGCCCGCGAAGCCGCAGTACATCGGCGCCCCGGACACCACATTCGCCGGATCGCGCAACGGCTTCTCGCCACTGGTGCTCTGGGACCACCTGGCCAGACACTCGTACGAGGACCAGATCAACAAGATCAAGGAGGCGCAGCGTCTCGCCGAACTGCTGCTGCGGCAGTTGCAGGACCTCAAGAAGACTCACGGTCTCGACCTGTGGCCCGCCCGCAGCCCCGGTGCCCTCACCGTCCGGTTCCGTAAGCCCAGTGAGGCTCTGGTCGCCAAGTGGTCACTGTCCTGCGAGGACGTGCTCATGAACCCGGAGGAACCCAAGAAGAAGGAGAGCTGGCGCAGTTACGCCCACGTCTTCGTGATGAGCTCGGTGACGGAGAAGAAGATCAAGGCCCTCATCAAGGACCTGGCTGAGGAAGGCATCTCCCCGTTGCCGGAAGTGGACACCTCAGCCGCCCTGGCAGCCATGCCCGCCACACAACTCGCGGACAACGTACGCCCCCTCGCACGCGTACCGATCACCAACGTGGCCTTCCAGTAGCCCCGGCTCAGCCGCCGTTGTCGAAGATCTTTGAACGCAGAACGGTCCGTCGGTAGGACCTACTCGTACGCCCAGGCCCTACCTGTCTGCCGGTACTCCTCCACTGGAATGGGGTCGACTCCGTTCCGCATGCGAGCGGTGTACAGCAAGCCGTCGAGGTGGTCGATTTCGTGGTGGATGAGGCGGGCGAGACCGCGTTCGTATTCGGTCGTCGTGGTCTCGCCAGTCAGGACGGTGGCCTGCACCGTGATCTTCAGCGGGCGAGGGACGAGGCCGCGTACGTCGAAGAAGCTGAGGCAGCCCTCGTACTGCTCGTCCATCTCCCCGGAACGGTTGGTGATCCGGGGGTTGAGCAGGATGACGGCCGGGGCGTCGTCGGGAGGCAGGACGACGGCGGCGGCGCGGGCGATGCCGATCTGCGGGGCGGCGATGCCCATGCCTTTGGCGAAGGGGTGTACCTGGCCGATGCGTTCGATGGCGGCGAAGAGTTCGTCCACGATGCGTTCGGCTTCGTCACGCTCGGCGGGCAGGTCGAATGCGCGGGCCGGTTCGGTGAGGATGCCGGCGCCGTGCTGGACGACGCCGAGGTCTCGCATGCGCTGGCTGGGCCGCACGTCAGTCACCTGAACTCCCTTGATCTGCTTTGCCGTCGGGCCGTGCCCGGAATCGCCATTCCAGACGGTACCGAGCGTGTAGCGCGGGTGTGGTCGTGATCCATGTGAAGTGCCGTAGTCCGGCCTCGTCGCTGCGGACGGGCGGGGTGCGCAGCGGGGAGGCTTCGGCGGTCATCGAGGTCTCGGTGCCCCATACGACGGGGTCGAGGCTGGCGGGGAAGACGAGCTGGACTTCGAGTTGTTCGGTGGGCAGGCGGACGGCTCGCTGGAACCAGTTGCCCCACTTGTCGTCGCCGACGGTGTAGGCGTACTCGATCCATACGGATTCGCCGGGGTAGAGCGGGAAGCGGCCGTGTTCGTTGTCGAACAGCAGCCAGACTTCCTTGAAGGCGTCGCGGTCGTGTTTGGCCTGCCAGCGCATCGCCTCGCCCCGGCAGGTAGCGGTGAGGGCCAGTTCGTCCCAGGTCAGGGGATGGGCCCGGTAGTGGGCGTTGGACCGCTCGGGGTCGCCGGGGTAGCGGTCGACGCTGATGCGGATCAGGTAGCGGGTCACCGGCTCGCTGCCGGTGTTCCGCAGCAGGCGGCGCATGGTGAGCCGGTAGTTGCGGCCGTCGTATTTCAGGCAGGCTGCGTCGTGTTCGACGACGAGGGCGGAGCCGGTGGCGTACGGCTGCTCGGGCCTGCGTGGCGGCGGGGCAGCCGACGGACGCTTGCCCCGTGTCTCGCGGGCTCTCGCCTGCTCGTAGTCGCACCACCGCCGCCAGATCGCCTTGCCGGCGTTCAGGGCGTCGTCGGCGAGGCGGGCGAAATCCTCGCTGGGTTTGTGGCGGCCGGATTCCATGTGGCTGACGTAGGACGGGTCGAATCCCATGGCCTGCGCGAGTGCCCGCTTGGACATGCCGCGCACTTCCCGCCAGCGTGCCAGCTCGGCCGCGAAGTCCTCGGCCGCCTGCTCGACGGTGATCTCCTCGCCCTGCGCGTCCATCGAAGCCCCGCCCCGCGTCTGACCGGCTCCGGGAAGACCACCGTCGCCCAGGCCCTGGCCGCACGCGGCTTCACCCGGCTGTCCGTGGACGAGGAGGTACACCGCCTCCACGGCCGCTACGGCGTGGACTACCCGGAGCACACCTACTTCGAGCGCGAACAGCCCGTGATCGACGCGGTTCGCCAGAGGTTCGTCAAGGAACTCAGCGCCGGCAACGACGTCGTCCTGGATCACGGGCTGTGGCGCCGCAGCGAGCGCGACGCTTGGCGGCAGGCCGCCCGCGAGGCGGGCGGCTGTCCCCTGGTCGTCTACCTCCCCGCCGACCGCAACGAGCTGCTGCGGCGCCTGGCAGAGCGCAACCAGCGCGAAGACGCCAACGCCCTCACTGTCACCCCTGAAGCCCTCGACGACTTCTTCGCCCGCTTCGACGTCCCGGCCGAGGACGAGGAAGTGATCGTCTACACCGGCAGTGTCGACAGCCTGCTGACCACCCTCACCACAGATCGGCAGAGCTGAGCGTCCTACGGCACTCGTCCCCTCAGGGCCGGCCTTCTTGGCTCCGGCCCTGAGGGGATGTGCTGTGTCAGGCCAGAGTGGTCAGGCTCTGGGCGAGGGAGCGGGCTTCGGGTGCGAGGCCGTCGAGGATGTCCCGCGCGTAGGCGGTGCCCGATCGGGCGGCGAGGTCCTGGACGGCGGCCCAGTTCTCGGCGATCAGCTGGAGGGCCTGCCGTGCTCGGTGGATGGCGTCCTGCCGGTCGGCGCGGAACTGTTCGGCATCCTGGTGGGCCTGGTGCCAGGTGAGGTGTCCTTGCTCGACGAGCTGGGCGAGGGGCGGTGCGGTGTCTCCGTCGGCGAGCCGGAGGGCGTCGGCGTCGCCCACGTGCTTTCGGAGTCGTTCCTCTTCCTGCCGCTCGTCGAGTGCCGCCGTGGCGTCATCGAGGGTGATCAGGCCCTCGGTGACCTGTTCGGCGAGGTCGGGAGCGTGCTCACGCAGGCGGTCATGCTGGGCCTGGAGAGCGGCCGAGCGGGCCTTGTGCTCGCGGACGGTGCTGTAGGCGGCGTCAAGGCTGAGGGTGCCGGTGCGGACCTGTTCGGCGATGTGGCGGGAGTGCTTGAGGACCGTGACCGCGTTGGAGATGCGGGTCAGGCTGAGGCCGTGGAGCTTGGCGTGGTCCCGCAGGGAGTGTTCCGAAAAGAGACGGGCCATCGCGACGATCATGGCCTGCTGGCCTTTGCTGATGTTCCGGCGGTACACGTTGAGGGAGAGGATCATCCCCATAGGGTCGTCGCCGGTGTAGGTGGTGAAGCGGGGCTGGACGCCGGCGATCTCGCAGGCGGCGAGACGGTTGCGGCCGTCGAGGAGGACGCCGTCGGCATCGAGGACGATCGGTTCGTGCTGGCCCTCGGCCTTGATGGACTCGGCGAGGTCGTGCAGCTCGTCCTCGCTGAACATCGGGAACACGTTGGCGGTGGGGTGGATCTTCAGGGCGGGGCTCCTTCTTCGGATGGGGTGCTAGCGGCACCTTGCTGGGGTCTGTGGCCTTGTAGAGGCCGGTACTGGGCTGCAGTTGCAGCTGAGAGGGGTCTATCGGCGCTGCCCGTGCTGCTGGCCTGTGGGTGTCGCCGTCACCGTTGCGGGCTGAGGAGTACGGCTTTCCTGGGCAGGGATGGAGCCCGCGAGTGTCGAGCGTCGGCGGGCGGCTTCGGCGCGGCGGTTGGGTGCCGGGTTGCGGCCGGTGTGCTGGATGCGGCTGATCAGGACACGGGCGGGCTGGCGGGCAGTGGTCAGTTCCCGCTGGGCAGCGGCTTCCCTGAGCAGTTGGTGGGGTGGGTGGCCGCGGGCTTCGGCGTCGGCGAGGACGGTGGCGAGCGCGGGCCACGCGGGGTCGGCGAGGATCCGCTCGGCGTGGTCGGGGACGGCTGCCCGTACGTCACTGACCAGAGCCCGACGGGCTGCCTCCCTGGGCGGGCGGGCTGAGAGTTCACCGAGCATCGGGGCGAGTGCACGGTCTGCTGCGGCTTGGAGGTGCTGCACCGCCCGACGGGCAGCTTCGGCCTGGTGGGCGTGGTCCTTCGCTTCGTGCCAGCGGGCAGCGACGATCGTGGCCCACACCAGGGCGGCGAGCAGCGCGGCGAGCGCGCTGCCGTCCGGGCCGGTGGCCGTGTGGGCGATGTCCCGGGCAGCGAGGCGCAGCGCATGGGCAGCACGATCTTCCGCCCGGATCTGGGAACGCTCGGCTCGGGCGAACGCCTTCGAGGCCGCACGCAGTTCGGCCTTCAGACGAACGGGTGCCTTCTGGGCGGTGGCTTCAAGCAACTCGCCGAACGCGGTGACGTGAGCCTGAGCGTGGGCGTCGTCGGCGAGATCAGCGTGGAGGGTGTCGAGGGCGTCGGTGGCCTGGTGCCAGACGGTGGTGGGGCGGTTGCGGCGGGCAGTGGGGTGTTCTTCGGGCCGGCCGGCTTCGAGGCGGGCCTGCAGCTTGGGCAGGGTGAGGTCGGGGGCGATCTTTCCGCCGGGGTGGAAGATCTGTTCCCCGTTCTTGTTGAGGTCTCCGGGGCGGCCGACGGCGTAGCCGAGGAGGTCGCCTGACGGTCCGCGGCGCGGTTTGACCGCGATGCCGTCGGCTTCGAGGTAGGCGAGGAGTTCCTCGGCGTTGGTCGCGTGGGGGATGGCGGCGCGGATGCGGTCCTGGAGCCATGCCCGGCTGGGCTGCTCCCAGCCGAGTCGTTCGGCCTTGTGCATCTCGGCCTGGGAGGGCGGGCGGGCCGCGGTGCGGTCGCCCTTCTTCAACTGCCTGAGCCCGTAGTCCTTCTCGATCTGGCGGCAGGCGTCGCCGACGCGTATGCCGCTGTCGTGGAGTTTGGGGCGGCGGCCGTCTTCGCGGACGGTGGTGGCGAGGATGTGGATGTGGTCGTCGGCGTGGCGTACGGCGATCCAGCGGCAGGCCAGGTCGTCGCCCGCGGGGGCGATGCCCGCGGCTTCGACGATGCGCCGGGCGATCTCGCCCCACTCGGCATCGGAGAGGTAGCGGTCCTCGGGAGCGGCACGGACGGGACAGTGCCAGACGTGGTCGGTCACCTTCTTGCCGAACTCACTGTTCCGAAGCTGAACGGGCGCATCGAGGTGGCGGGCGAGCTGGGTGAGGGTGGCGTTCTCGTCGCGGCCGGGGTCGGGCATGCCGAGCATCGCGAAGGCGGCGACGATGTGCGGGTCGAGGTGCTCGTCCTGGCGTCCGGGGCCGTAGAGGTAGGCGAGCAGGCCGCGGGTGTTGGACCCGGCGGGCTTGATGGCGGCGATCACGCGGACAGCTCCTCTTCTTCCTGCACGGCCGGCTCGACGGGCTGGCACAGGGCCTCGGCGATCAGCTCCAGCAGCTGCTGGAGTTCGGCCAGGCGTTGGCGGAGGTCGGGCGGGGTGAGGTCGCTGTTGAGGGCGCGGGCGATCTGGTTGACGTTGACGCCGATCCGGTTGAGCTCGCGCAGGACCTGGGCGCGGAAGTGGTGGGTGCGGCGGCGGTCCTCGGACAGCGGCAGGTTCGCGGTGAACCGTCCGGTGATGAAGGCGAGGACCACGTCCGCGGCGAACCCGGAGTCGCCCTTGTAGCCGTGCTCGGCGGCGACGCCCCGGAGATGGGCACGCTCCTCATCGAGGAACCGCAGGGGACCGACGCGTGCATCACGCTTCTCGCCGGTGAAGCGGCGGATCGCCGGCTGGACGCTCTT
Organism: Streptomyces roseochromogenus subsp. oscitans DS 12.976; assembly: GCF_000497445.1. NCBI lineage: Bacteria > Bacillati > Actinomycetota > Actinomycetes > Kitasatosporales > Streptomycetaceae > Streptomyces > Streptomyces roseochromogenus. The sequence continues at coordinate 4,373,597 of NZ_CM002285.1, forward strand.
CACGGTGGGCTCGCCAGCGGTGGCAGCGTCTTCGCGTACGGGGCGCAGGATCTCGCGCTGGACGGCGTGGAGTTGGTCCGCGTCGGGGCCGCCCTCGGCCCCGGCCTCCTGGCCTGGCGCCCCCTGGCGCCGGGCCGTCTCCGCCACCCCCGGGGCGGAGACCCCCGAAGACCGGCCTGGAGTCGGACTCGGGGTACTACTGGCTCCGCCAGGAGCGCGTCCGAACGCACGCCGCAAACCTCCCAGCAGCCTACGGGACTTCGCCAACGGCAACGACTCGTCAGACGTGTGGTCGGGGCAGCGAGGGTCGTGCGTCACGAGAGGTTCTCCGAAAGGGGGCGAGCGAGACGGGCAGACCGTGGTGGAAGGTCTGCGGGAGTGGGGGCGGTCGGCGCTTCGCCCACAGCTGTGGACAGCCGGGCGGCGACTAGGGCTGCGTCGTCGAGTTCGGCCTGGATGATGTCCTTCAGCTGGTCCGCCTCCTTCCGGCCGATGGTGAGGTCCCTGGCGCGGAAGGTGCTCTCGATGTGGCGGCGTGAGGCGCGGCCGCCTCGTCCCAGTGGCGCGGTGCGGGCGAGAGCGAGCCGTTCAGCGGAGACCTCGCCAGGCGTGTGGGCCTTGGCTGTGGTGGACGGCGCCGGGACCTCCGCCACTTTGGTGGCGCCTGAGGCCACGTCGGCAACATCTCGCGCCACGTCGGTGGGGATGTCAGCCACGTCGGCAGTGGTCAGCTCCACCGCCTCCTGGGGGCGGGCGGCGGAGTGGCGGCGGATGACGAGGTAGAGGTGGACGGCGCCGGCCAGCGCGAGCGGGGCGAGGGCGGACAGCGCGCCGACGGTGAGGTCGCCGAGCCGGAGGCCGCTGACCGGGAGGGTCTGCTGGTTGAGGCGGACGGCGTGCAGGGCGTTGGCCCAGATGCTCACTCCGGTGGCCAGAGCGACGAGTGTCCCTACGTACCGCCGTGAGCGCGGTGGGGCGCTGCGCAGCATGAGCTGGGCGCCGATGCCGATGCCGATGAAGCCGTCGATCACGAGCGGGAAGGCGTAGGTGAGCAGTCCGCGGATGTGGGTGGCGACGGCCATCTGACGAAGGGCGTCGTAGGAGAGGACGAAGGCGAACACGGCGAGCATCGCTATGCCCACGCGGATCGTTTTGGCGCCCGGTATGTCGGAGGGCGTGGTGGCGGTGCGGGAGGTCAAGCGGGGGCACTCCAAGTGAGGTTGGCCGACGGCCACGCGGCAGGGGGTTCGGCGCGGCCGCCGTGAGGTGCGGTGACTCGTACCACTCGTTGCATGCCTGGTCAGGGCAGGTACGAGAGAAGTGGTGATGTCGAGACGACTCGTTGCGGGCCGTTCACTCGTCCCCGCGCTGACCTGCGCGGGGACGAGTGCGACGAGTGGAGTCGGGTCAGGCTGCGGTGCCGGGCAGCGGCTCGGCCACCGACTGGGCGGACTCGGCCAGAGGTTTCGGCTCGGGGCAGTAGCGCGCCCAGGTGTCGAGGAACTGGTTGCGCGCGAAACCCTTGGCCTGGGTGCCATCGGGGAAGCGGCGGTTGGCCGAGCCGATGCCGTAGGGCTTGAGCAGCACCTGCAGGCCGCGCGCGGTCAGGCCGTTGGCGCCGTAGTCCGCCCACGGCGCTTCCTTGTCCGCGTTGAGGGACTCCAGCAGGTGCTTCGTGCCCAGCACGGCCGGATCGCCGACAGCGGCGAAGGCCCGGCGGATGCCGACCAGAAGGCGGGTGCGCAGACCGCCCTCCTCATCCTGACCGGCCTCGTAGTCGGTCATGGTGCGGCAGGCGGTGCGGGCGAGCGTGGGCCATTCGCCTCCGGCGAGGTCGGCGATGGTGACCAGGGGTTCCCAGGTGTCCGCTGCCCGGTCCTCGACCGGCATGGCCGGCTCCATCTCCATCGCCTGTGCGCGCAGAGGCGTGAGCCAGGCGGCGAGCCGGTCGCGTATCGCGTGCAGGTCGGGGGTGTCCCGGCCGGTGCGGAAGGACGCCACCTTCTCCCCATCCGCGCGGCGCCGCATCCGGATGACCACCGACCGGTCCATGATCGTGCCGGGCAGGTCACCGATGCCGGCGAGTGCGGCCATGGCGAAGGTGGGGAACTCCTGCACCGCGTGCTCGGGTCCCGACACTCGCAGCGTGGGCCGGTTGCGCTGGTGCCCGGCGTTGAGCAGACCGCGCAGGTCCTCGTTCTTCTCCGCCGCCTTCGCGGTGCCGAAGAGGGTGTCGGCCTCGTCGACCAGAAGCGTGGGCGGGTCCTCGTCGGTGATCGAACGGAAGATCGCCGCCGCGCTGGCGTTGACCGTGATCAGGCGGTTGCGCACCGTCTCGGTCACCACATCCAGCAGTCGGGACTTGCCGCACCGCTTCTCCGGAGCGACCACCGCAAGGCGCGGCGCGTGCTGCCAGGCACGCTGCAGATGCGTCGCCGCGACCCACAGCGTCACCGCCGTGAGGGCCTCTTCGCTCGGCATCGCCACGTAGCGCTTGATCTGCGCCCGCAGGTCGGCCAGGATCTGCGCTCCCTCGGGCACCGGTGTGGCCGGGTGAGCGTCGCTGGGGTCCGCGTCTGCGGGCGGTGCGGCGGAGATGGCCAGTTGGCCGGGTATGTGGGCTGGGGGCCGCAACATGGTGGTGTCGTCGGGAAGGGATGGCGTATTCGGCTGGGCGTCGGTCATACTGGGTACCAGCTCCTCTGCTCGCGGGCCATATGGGACGGCAATCCCGGCTCCACGGGTCGATCGCTAGGGATGGCGGTTGAGAGGTTTGCGCTTGGCCCCCGGTGACAGCCGGGGGCTTTTTGCACGGGGCACTACGTGGGGTGGGTCGCGGGAACTCCTGAGGCTGGTGGGGTGGGACTACAAGCGTACCACGAGCGCTGCCGATCGCAGAAGTGTTTTGCATCTCGCAGAAGCGATGCTACTGTTTTAGAGTCGCTGCAGAGTGCAGTGGACTGCTACGAACGGAAGGAGGCGCCTGTGGCGGACGAAGACCCGCCCGAGGGCGTCCTGCTCAGCGGCGAAGCGAACGTCGCGATCCGCATCAAGGTGGAACGCGAGGCACGCGGCTGGAGCACCAACGCCCTGTCCGACCGGCTCAACGAGGCCGGCTTCGAGATGAACCCGTCCGCGGTCTGGCGCATCGAGAACGGCAAGCGCCGCATCAACCTCGACGAGGCCATCGGCTTCGCCGAGGTCTTCGGCATCGACCTGCGCAACCTCGTCGGCCCCCCGCAGCTCGCCGCCAAGGCCCGCGCCATGGAACTGATCGACGAGGTCGTCGACGCGTTCCGCGGGACCCAGCGCGCCAACGCCGCCTTCACCAGAGCGCGCGACGCCCTCGACGCCTATCTCACCGAGCACCCCGACATCCGCGAGGAAGCTGACGTCATGGTCTCCAACGCCATCGCCGAGGCGTCCACGAAGCACCTACTGGAGACGTACGGACCGCCCCCAGGCGAGCACCCGGACGACACCCCCGCCGGCAAGGCATAGCCCCCGGCTCCCACTCCCGCCCTGGGCCCGCAAACCCCCAGCGCGGGAGCTTCACCTTCATCCCTAGCGATCGACCGGCAGGCCGGCATTGCCGTGCCATCCGCCTGCCAGAAGAGGACTCACCCCCTTGACCCCACCCGCAACATGCCCGCCCCCGCACTTCAACGCCGCTCTCCCTCGCCTCTACCTCCCGAAGGAAGTCGCGGAAATCCCCGGCCACTCCCCTCGCCTCCCTCACCGCGTTCCACCGCCGTTCACCCGCCCAAGCGGCGGCCACGGTGGCGCGACGCGGGAGGTCGGGCTCTTTGACTGAGGACGAATGGCTGCGCCGAGTAGAGGCTCAGCTCCCTGACCGGGACGAGGAGTGGGTCGACGATCTGCTCCGCATCTTCGGCATAGACCGCCGGTCATGAACGAACGAAGCCGGGTTCCCGACCACAACGGGGACCCGGCTTCCCTTTGTCACCTGAGCACCGGCTCGATGTCCGCCGGGTCGAAGATCGGCCCGTTGGACGCGGGCTTGACGATGACCGCGCGGAAGACCTTGAGGACGGCGGCTCTCTGCTGCTCGATCGTCAGTTTCTCCCACTTGCCCCGTATGTCGATGGGGCCGGCTACGAAGGTCGCCGCTTCGGCGCGGTGCAGGGCCCGTTCCCGGTGCAGTTCCGCGATCTGCTTCTCCAGGTCCTCGGTGAGCGCGATGTAGCGAGCAGCCGACATGCGCTTCTCCTGCCACGCTTGCTTGAACTCGGCCATATCCCGTTCCAGGGAGGCCAGTTGCTCCTCCTTGGTCCATTCCGGCGCGCGCTCGCGGACATTCGCCAGGGCCTTGTCCGAGCTGAGGAACACGGCGTTCCTGATGAGGCGGTCGACAGGCTCGCCGGCCCTGGCCACTCCCCCGCATCCTCCGTCGTTCTTGCCGGGGCACGCGTACTTGAACTGCGATGACGTCTTCGACTTCCGGTACGACGGGAAGGCCCGCATCTTCGTACCGCACCGCCCGCACCGGGCTATGCCGGAGAGCAGGTACTTGGTGGCGTTGTCCCGTACGTCCCGCCCTTCCGACTCCCGCCGGACCTTCTCCGTGAGCAGATACCACTCCTCCGGGGTGATGATCGGCTCCCAGTCGCCGACGACGGGCTCACCGCTCTCGTCCAGGAACAACTCGCCCTGGTGCATCCGGTAGCCGCAGATGCGCGGGTTCATCAGCATCCGCTTGATCTTGGAGTCGTCGAAAAAGCCGCCGCTGTGCGATCTGACTCCCTTGTCCCGCCAGTCGCGCGCGATCGACGCCCAACGGATGCCACCCAGGAAGTCCTTCACCGCCTTGCGGAGGTGTTCGGCCTCCTCCGGCACCAGCGTCCTGCGGTCCTCGCGGTTCCATCCGTACGGTGCCCGGCCTCCGGGGAGCTTGCCCTGCGCCGCCAGTTCCAGGTGCTTGCGCTTCGTTCGCCGCGAGGTGTCCGCGGAGGACTTGTTGGCGATGGTGACCTTGATCCTCGCGATGAACCGGCCGTTCTCCGTGGACAGGTCGATGTCCGACGCCGACACGGAGTCGAAGACGAGCCGCTGGCCTCGCCGCTCGGCCTCTTCGTACTCGTCGATCCACGCCTCCAGTTCGCGCGGCTGGCGTGTGAAACGGTCGATGTCCCAGGCGACGACCCCGTCGATCCGCCCGGCCTTCAAGTCCTCCAGCATCTGCCGGAACTCGGGGCGTACCGTCCTGCGCTTGTACGCGGAGAGGTCGTTGTCCTCGTAGACCTTGGCGACCTCCCACCCCCGGGCGGCACAGTGCAGTCGACAGTCCTCCTCCTGCCGTGCGACGCCGAGCCCCTCCGCCTCGTCGTCCTTGCTGATCCGGGTGTAGATGCCCACCTGAATGGCCCCGGAGGACCCCCGTCGTGCCGCCATGCGCCGGATCGTCGCACATCGCGATCGGTTACATCAACCGCCGTTCTCATATCCCCCTGGCCCACGGCCGTCTCCTCTCAGGCGCCTCCCGAATGCCCGTCCACAGGTGGCAGACTGCTTCCATGACGACGCACAAGAACCTGCTCGGCGGCCCGGAGCCGACGTACCTGCCGGAGAACGAAGAGGCGTACCGCCTGCTGGGCGAGGAGTCCCAGTCGCCGACCGAGGTCGCGGCGAAGCACCCCACGTTCTCGCTCGCCTGGGCGATGCTCGCGGACGACGCCTTCGAGGCGGGGCGAGTGGTCGAGTCGTACGCGTACGCGCGTACCGGCTATCACCGCGGTCTGGACGCGTTGCGTCGGGCCGGTTGGAAGGGGCATGGCCCCATCCCTTGGGACCACCGGGCCAATCGCGGGTTCCTGCGCTGCCTCGCCGCCCTCGCCCGCGCCGCCGGCGAGATCAACGAGAAGGACGAGACGGAGCGTTGCTGGCAGTTCCTCAAGGACAGCAGCGCCGAGGCGTACGCCGAGCTGAAGCGGTAGTCACCACGGCAGAAACGACTGTGCCGCCGTCCCTCAGCGGGAGACGGCGGCACGGAGTGCACGATTACATGTAGCGCCCTTCTCCCAGGGGACCGGGCCGTGGCCCTTCCAGCCGTTGCGGCGCAGGGCGTCGAGGCCGCGGTGGTAGCCCGTACGGGCGTAGGCGTACGACTCCACGACCGCGCCGCGCTCGAACGCCTCGTCGGCCAGCTGAGCCCAGGCGAGAGAGGAGGTGGGGTACTTGGCGGCGACGTCCGCGGGGGCGGTGCCCGCCGCGAGGAGTTCGCGGGGCTCCGGGTCGTCGGGGAGGTGGGTCGGGGGCGGGCCGCCGAGGAGGTTCTCGTGAATCGTCATGGAGTCCAGTTTGGCTCACGCGGCGCTGCGCCGTGCTGGTGCGCATGTGCGGGAGCCCTGTGCTGGCGGGTGTCCCGCGCTGGTGCCGGGCGGGGGTTGGGTCGCTCACCGGCACCGGCGGGGTGCCGCTGTCTGTGGGACGGGCGCTGCCCTGGGGTCCCCCAGGCCCTTGAGGCACTGAGGGAGGCACAGCTGCCCGTAGCTACGACGTCCTTCCAGCGGCGGAGCCGTCACGCTCCCGTGTGTCTAGCATTCCGGGCGCCGGCACCCCGGGGCCGGACGCCGGGCCAGCGCGAAAGCCAGGGCCGAGGCCAGCGCCAGCGCACCCGCGCAGATCGGCATCGCCCGCCTGAATGCGGCGTCGAAGGCCGACGGCACTCGATAAGCCTCCGGCCCCATCCCCGCCAGCAGCGGTAGCGCCGCGACCGCGATCAGCCCCGCCGCCCGGGCCGCCGCGTTGTTGATGCCGCTGGCCAGGCCCGCGCGGGCGGTGTCCACCGAGGCCAGGAGCGTGGCCGTCAGGGGAGCGGCGAGCGTGACCATGCCGGCGCCCATGACCAGGACGGCCGGCAGGACGTCCGCCGGGTAGTCGGCGTGCGGGCCCACCCGAAGCACCAGGAGCATCGCCGCCGCACACAGCAGCGGGCCCACCGTCCCCGGAGCAGGATCCATTTGCCCCGGGGCGGGTCCAGCCGGACATCGGGCATGCCCCCGGATATACAGCGGACCCGGCGCTGCAGACAGCCGCCGGGCCCACCGAGAAGCGCGGGTTACTTGATCTTGTTGCCCGCCGAGCGCAGGTTCTGCGTGGCCTCGACGACGCGCGCGGCCATGGACGCCTCGGCCAGCTTGCCCCAGGTACGCGGGTCGTAGGCCTTCTTGTTGCCGACCTCGCCGTCGACCTTCAGGACGCCGTCGTAGTTCTGGAACATGTGGGCGGCGACCGGACGGGTGAAGGCGTACTGGGTGTCCGTGTCCAGGTTCATCTTCACGACGCCGTTCTCCAGCGCGGTGCGGATCTCCTGCTCGGTGGAGCCGGAGCCGCCGTGGAAGACGAAGTCGAACGGAGACGCCTTGCCGAACTTCGCGGCGACGCCGTCGTTCAGCTCCTTCAGCAGATCGGGGCGGAGCACGACGTTGCCCGGCTTGTACACACCGTGCACGTTGCCGAAGGAGGCGGCCAGCAGGTAGCGGCCCTTCTCGCCCAGGCCGAGTGCCTCGGCGGTGCGGATCGCGTCCTCGACCGTCGTGTACAGGGAGTCGTTGATCTCGTGCGAGACGCCGTCCTCCTCGCCACCGGTCGGGGTGATCTCCACCTCGAGGATGATGCGGGCGGCGCGGGTGCGCTCCAGCAGCTCCTGGGCGATGGCGAGGTTGTCGGCGAGGGTCTCGGCGGAGCCGTCCCACATGTGGGACTGGAACAGCGGGTTCTTGCCGGCCTTCACGCGCTCCTCGGAGACCGCGATCAGCGGACGGACGTACCCGTCGAGCTTGTCCTTCGGGCAGTGGTCGGTGTGCAGCGCGATGTTGACCGGGTACTTCTCGGCGATGATGTGCGCGTACTCGGCGAGCGCGACCGCGCCGGTCACCATGTCCTTGCTGTACTGGCCGCCGAGGAACTCGGCACCGCCGGTCGAGATCTGGACGATGCCGTCGCTCTCCGCCTCCGCGAAGCCGCGCAGCGCCGCGTTCAGGGTCTGGCTCGAGGTGACGTTGATGGCCGGGTAGGCGAACTTGCCTGCCTTCGCCCGGTCGAGCATCTCGTTGTAGACCTCGGGGGTTGCGATGGGCATCTGTCCGCTCCTTGTGTTGCGGGTGAGAGGTTCTGCGTTACGGCCCTGACCTAGACCTGGGGGGTGACGTCATCGTCGCGCCCATCTTTCCAGACGTGGCGGCCCGGTCGGCGCACCGGTCAAGTCCAGGTCAAACCGCGCGGTCAGTCCAGACCCAGTTCATCCTTCGAGAAGGCGAAACGGTACGGAACCCCCGCGCCGGCCTCGATCTTCTCGGCGGCACCGGTGGCCCGGTCCACGATGGTCGCGACGGCGACGACCTCGGCGCCGGCCGCACGCACGGCCTCCACGGCGGTGAGCGGGGAGCCGCCGGTGGTGGAGGTGTCCTCGACGACCAGGACCCGGCGGCCCCTGATCTCCGGTCCCTCGACCTGCCGCTGCAGGCCGTGCGCCTTCGCCGCCTTGCGGACGACGAACGCGTCCAGCTTCTTCCCGCGCGCGGCGGCGGCGTGCAGCATGGCGGCCGCGACCGGGTCGGCACCCATGGTCAGCCCGCCCACCGCGTCGAACTCCAGGTCCGCGGTCAGGTCCAGGAGCACCTGGCCGACGAGCGGGGCGGCCTCGCCGTCGAGGGTGATGCGGCGCAGGTCGACGTAGTAGTCGGCCTCCAGACCCGAAGAGAGGGTCACCTTGCCGTGCACCACGGCCTTGTCCTTGATCTGCTGCAGCAGCGCGCCGCGTACGTCCGTCATGCCGACCAGCTTAAAGGCGCCGCCAGCTCCAGGTCGTCGTCGCCTCCAGCGGCTCCAGGGGGGTGACCAGGCGCGGAGCGGTGTTCAGGCCGTTGGGCGGGCCGGTCTGCGGCTCCACGCACACGGCCTCGGCCTGCTCGTCGTAGACGACCACCCACTCATCGCGGCTGGTCACCTTCAGCTCCAGCTGCCCCGGCCACGTGAGGGTGACGTCGACGCCGTCGGGCATGCCGAAGCAGTCGTCCCAGGGGCCGGGCCTGGGGTCGATACGGTTGCCGGTCGGCAGATGGTCGGCGCCGCGCTCCTCCTGCCAGGCGGGCTTGAAGTCCAGCACCACGTCCTCGCCCACCGCACCGTCCTCGCCTGCGAGGGTTCGGTTGAACCAGGGGTGCCAGCCGATCTGCGCCGGGAAGGAGTCGTCCCGCGCCTCCACCGACATCGTCAGCGACAGGCTGTCCTCGGTGAGCGTGACGACCTGGGTGACGCGGCCGGGGTGCGGCCAGGGCTCGACGAGGTCGTACGTGATCACCGCCTCGTTGTCCGCGACGCGCGCCACGCGCCAGGCGCCGTCGCGGGCGGTGCCGTGGATGGCGTGCGGCGGGGAGTTGAGCGGCATCTGGCGGACGGCACCGCCGTCGAGGAAACGGCCGTCCCGGATACGGCCGCACCAGGGCACCATCGGGAAACAGCCGTAGCGGTGCCCTTGCCTCAGCAGTTCCAGGGAGTCGACCTTGAGGCCGCTGATACGGCCACCGTGGGCAGAGCTGACATGTACCTCTGCGTTGCCTGCTGTCAGCGTGATGTCTTCGTTACTCACGGGATGACAGTACTGGGGGTGCCCCTGGGCAGGTCCCCTCAACGTCTCTTGCGCAGTGCCCTTCCTACGACGATCGCCGATGCCACTACCAGCGCCGCCGCCGGAGCCGCCCACCGCAATGCCGATGTCGCCGTGACCGTCTGGGGGGCCGGGACCGGAGCGTAGCGGCCTCGGGGTGGGGCGTGGTCGACCTCCTCGGCGCTGCGGCCGATCATCGTCCGGCGTGCGTGGGCGGCCTCGGCGGGAGGTTCGCCGGTGTCGGCGAAGTCCTCGGCGAGGCGGTCGGCCGCCGGGTCCAGCGAGGGCGGAGGGACCTCGGTGTCGAAGACGGAGGTGTGCTCGTCCGCACCGGCGTCCTCGTCCTCGGGCCCCGGCTCAGGCTCCGGCTCGCGCTCGGGCGCCTTCTCCTCCGGCTCCTCCGGGGCCGTCGCCAAGCTCTCCACGAAGCGGTTCAGCAGGCGGGTCAGTGCCGTGGTCACCGTGTCCGGCGGCAGCTCGGCGATGCGGCCGTCCGCGTCCGCCGTGCCCTCGATGGTGACCGTCGTACCGCCCTCGGTGTCCGCGAGGCGCAGGGTGAGGGCGAGCTTCACGGTGCCGGTGCCGCGGGCCTCGGCGGCGTCGCCCTCGACGGCGTATGTGCCGTCCTCGCGGGCGACCACCCGGGCCGTTCCCCGGTAGGTGACGGAGTGTCCGCCGACGCGCAGCTTCAGGCGTCCGGCGACGGGTTCGGCACCGGCGTCCTGCTGCAGACCGGGGACCGCCCGGGCGACGCGCGCGGGGTCGGCCAGGGCGTCCTTGAGCGGCTCGACCGGGACCGGGACGAAGACCTGGTGCTCCATGTCGGCTGAGCCTACCCAGGTGTGACCGGAAAGTACCCCCACCTGACCGGCTCGTCAGTACCGGCGCGGTACTGGCTCAATAGCGGGGATGGACCAGCGTGGACGCCGGCAGCCCCCCGATCCGCGTCCGCCGCGCCGCCCGCGCGTCCGCCGTCAGCACGTCCTGCGTCAGTGTGCGCGGGTGCCAGGGACCCAGCCGCAGGGACGGCGCGGTGGGCCCCGGCGCCGCCAGCAGGAACCCCCAGTCGTGCGGGGCTCCGGAGGTGCCCGCCGAGCGGTCGGGGCCGGCCGTGAAGCCGGAGTCATGGCCGAGGACCCGGTAGGGGGAGACGGCGAAGCCGGCCGCGCGCAGGGTCGCGGCGACCGTCCAGAAGACGCGGGGGCGGGTGGCGACGGACCCGGCGTGCACGACGAGCCGGCCGCCGGGGGCGAGGACGCGGCGGGCCAGGCCGTAGAACTCCTGGGAGTACAGCTTGGTGCTGGCGGTGATGCCGGGGTCGGGGAGGTCGGCGATCACGACGTCGTACGACCGCCTCCGCGCCCGGCGCAGCCAGCCGAGCGCGTCGACCGTGGTGGTGTGGACGCGCGGGTCGTCGTAGGCGTGGGCGTTGGCGGCGGTGAGGCCGGGGTCGTGGCGGGCCAGGCGCAGCAGGCCGGAGTCGAGTTCGACGATGTCGAGGCGGCGCACCCCGGACCGGCGCAGCACCTCGCGGGCGGCCAGGCCGTCGCCGCCGCCGAGGATCAGCACGCGCGCGTGCGGTCCGCCGGACAGCGCGGGGTGGACGAGGGCCTCGTGGTAGCGGCGTTCGTCGCGGCCGCCGACCCGGAGCCGGCCGTCCAGGAAGAGGTCGAGGGGCTTGCCGTCGGTGCCGCCGCTGAGGACGACCTCCTGGACGTCGGTCTGTTCGGCGACCCGGACGTCCTTGCCGTAGACGGCGTGCCGGGCGGCGCGTTCGAAGTCGTCGGCGAGGGCGGCTGCGGAGCCGAGGACCCCGAGGACGACGAGGCCGCCGAGCAGCAGGGTCCAGCGGGCCCGGCAGGTCAGGTCGCGGCGGAAGAGGCCCAGCACCAGGGCGCCGCCGGCGACGACGTTGACCGTGCCGGTGAGCAGTGCGCCCGTCAACTGGCCGAGAAAGGGCAGGAGTAGGAAGGGAAAGGCGAGGCCGCCGACCAGCGCGCCCACGTAGTCGGCGGCGAACAGGTCGGCCACCGCGCCGCCCGCGTCCTGGTGGCGGATGCGCTGGATCAGCTCCATCAGCAGCGGGACTTCGGCGCCGATGAGCAGGCCGATGGCGAGGGAGAAGGCGACCAGCAGACAGCGCGGGCCCTCGGCCCACATCCCTCCCCAGCCGCCGGTCCAGGCGAAGACGGCGTAGAGCGCCATCGCGCTGCACCCGCCGACCAGGGCGAGGACGGTCTCGATCGCGCCGAAGCCGGCGGCCGCGTGCCAGCGCAGCCGCTTGGCGCCGAGGGAACCGATGCCCATCGCGAACACCATCACGGACAGCACGACGGAGGCCTGGGTGACCGAGTCACCGATCAAGTACGAGGCGAACGCGACGAGTTCGAGTTCGTACACGAGCCCGCAGGCCGCGCAGACGAAGACGCACACGAGGACCAGGAACCGCCCGGTGCCGGGCCGGACGGGCAGCCGGGCGGGGCCTGTCCAGGAGGCCGGGGCACCCGGGGGCGCGGGGGCGTGCGGTTCGATCACGCTGCGACGTTACGTCACATGCTCGGTACGCTTCGTCACCCACACGTGTGGATCTGGGGGCTGTTGACGTCGTAGGGGTTTATGTTTCGTGCGGGGCATTCAGCTTTGCGTCCGCGCGTGCAGCACGGCGGGGTGTTCAGCGGAGTGGTGGGCTTTTTTCCGCGCGGAGTGCTCGGGCCGGCTGTCCGGCTCTGCCGTCGGCACGCGCGCCCCGACCCGGGTGCGCGTGGCCACCAACTGGCCGTCCTGCGGGTAGGCGTGCCAGGTGCGCCAGTGCACCTGGCCCTCGTGGCGCTGGGCCAGCATCGCTGTGAAGGCGTGCGGGCTGCCGGGGAAGACGCCCGCGAGGCCGTGCGGATGATCGGAGACAAGGGCGAGCAACTCCTGGGCGCGGCCCGCGAACGAGCCGGGCGTGAGCACTTCGACGCGCGCGGCGAACTCGTACTCCCAGTCGCCGACCCGCTTGGCGACGCCGAGCGGCAGCGGGGTGCTGGAGCCGGGGATGCATGCGACCGTCTCCGAACAATTGCCGTGCTCCTCCTCCAGCAGCACCTGGTGGGAGGCGCCGAGCAGTCTCAACTGGAGCTTCGCTCCGGTGAGTTCCAGTTCGAGGGTGGCCAGGGCGGGCAGCGGCTCGCGTCCCAGAGCCCAGGCCAGGTCGGCAGCGCGCGTATCGGTATAGGGGGTGTTCAGGGTCGTGAGCATGGATCGGCTCCGCATAACACGCGATGAGGGGGAGATCGGCCATGTCAGCCCAGCCGGCTCGGCCGGGTGGGGAGTCTCATTGACGTCCGAGGGGCTGCGTTGGCGATTTAGAGGGAATCATGAACAGAGGCGCCCCCACAGCGTTTTTACCCAACTTCGTGGGGTTTCCATCCCTCAGAGGGCTTCACTGCTCAACTGTTCAACCATGGCGTACGCCTGGCGCGGGAAACGCACGGCGAGCGCCCGCCGGCTGCCTCGGCCGGCGGGCGCTCGTGTGCGACCCGGATACGGTTCCCCCGGAAGCTCAGCTGCCCCGTGTCAGCTGCCTCCCCCGCATCCGCCCCCGCCACCGCACGACGAACCCCCGCCGCAGGAGGAGTGCCCTCCGCAGGAGTGGCCTCCGCCGCAGGAGTGCCCGCCGTGGTGGCCGCCGTGATGCCCGCCCGACGACCCGGAGTCGACGGTGCCCGCCCACCAGCTGCCGCCGCCGTCGTACGACGAGGCCGAAGAGGACGACGAAGACGACGAAGACGACGAGCGAGACGACCGGGAGCGTCCGCGGGAGCCGCCCTTGCCGAGCGACACCCGCGCCCGGCGCTTCCTGGACTCGCCCGTCAGCGCCCCTATGGTCACGAACGCGGCCACGGCCACGACGAAGATGATGCCGATTCCCATGGCGTCACCCTCCTTCCGTTCCCCCGAAGCGGCCCCCCGTGGACCGCCGTGACCCGCAGATGCCCGGCCCCCCGGAGACTCAAAGCAGAGTTGAGGAACTCCAGAGCTTGGGCGGAGGATGGCCGGCATGACCTCCAGCGCACGCCCTCACCTCAATCGCCAGCTCGCCGAGTTCGGGACGACGATCTTCGCGGAGATGTCCGCGCTCGCCGTGTCGACCGGCTCGATCAACCTCGGCCAGGGCTTCCCGGACACCGACGGCCCGGAGGAGATCCGGGAGGCGGCGGTGCGGGCGCTGCGCGAGGGCCGCGGCAACCAGTACCCGCCGGGCCCGGGCATCCCGGAGCTGCGCACCGCGATCGCCGCGCACCAGCAACGCCGCTACGGCCTCTCCTACGACCCCGACACCGAGGTGCTGGTCACGGCGGGTGCGACGGAGGCGATCGCGGCCAGCCTGCTGGCGCTGCTTGAGTCGGGCGACGAGGTCGTGGCCCTGGAGCCGTACTACGACTCCTACGCGGCGAGCATCGCGCTGGCGGGCGGCCGCCGGGTCCCGGTGACCCTGCGCCCCCACGACGGAAGCTTCCGCCTGGACCTGGACGAACTGCGCGCGGCCGTCACCGCCCGCACCCGCCTCCTGCTGATCAACACCCCGCACAATCCGACCGGTACGGTCCTCACGCGCGCGGAGCTGGCCGCGATCGCCGAGCTGGCGGTCGAGCGGGACCTGCTGGTGGTCACGGACGAGGTCTACGAGCACCTGGTCTTCGACGACGCCGAGCATCTGCCGCTCGCCTCCTTCCCCGGTATGCGCGAGCGCACGGTGACGATCGGCTCGGCCGGCAAGACGTTCTCCTTCACCGGCTGGAAGGTCGGCTGGGTCACGGCCACGCCGGAGCTGGTCACCGCGGTCCGCTCGGTCAAGCAGTTCCTGACGTACGTCTCCTCGGGCCCCTTCCAGTACGCGGTCGCCGAGGCCCTCGCCCTGCCCGACTCCTATTTCGAGGAGTTCCGCCGCTCCATGCTGGCCCGCCGCGACATCCTCGCCGAGGGCCTCACAGCGGCCGGCTTCCAGGTCTTCCGGCCGGCCGGCACGTACTTCATCACCACCGACATCCGCCCCCTCGGCGAAAAGGACGGCTTCGCCTTCTGCCGCGCCCTGCCGGAGCGAGCGGGCGTGGTGGCCATCCCGAACGCCGTCTTCTACGACGACCGGGAGGCGGGGGCACCGTTCGTACGGTTCGCGTTCTGCAAGCGTAAAGATGTGTTGCAAGCAGCCACAGAGCGACTGATCAAACTGCGGAAAGACTGAGCATCGAACGCGTCACATCGTTTGCTCTTTCAAGACTGCGAACCATTGCTCGGGGCGGTTGCCGCCCTCCGGAGCCTGCGTTCCGCAGAAGGCGCAGGGTTGTGCCCGCAGTTCCTCGGACTCCTCCGCGGTGAGCCCGACCGTCCACGCGCGGTGTACAACCCGCTGCCGCTCCCGGTGCCCCTCCGGGTCCGCCTCGCGGGCAGTCTGCATGCGGACGCGCTGGGCAGCCCGGTAGGCCTCCGGGCCGGCAGCCCGGCGCCTGCGCTCGGCCTCCCGTTTCTCCTCGCAGGGGCTTGGTCTCCCCGCACTGGTGCCGAGGGAAAATCCGCGCCCGCCGTGCCGGACCTGCCGGTTTTCGATGGCAACACCCCGGCATCGTCGAGGCACGGTGTCCGGCCATGTGCGGATTGACTCCAGCGTGAGGGCTGTCATGGGCTCACCTCCCTCAATTGCTATGCGATATCGACGTGTTGGGGCATGCCTCGTACGCTTGGAACTTCCATCGCCTGAACAGCTCCAGGCGCGGAAACACGGGGAAGGTCCGGCCCTCCAGACCCACGAAGGGGAGGGGTCGGAGGGCCGGACGTCTCCACCACAGGCGGGACGTGTGCAGCACGTCCCGGGCGGGTTCCCCGCCCGTCGTCCGCGAAGGAGCTGTAGTCCTCAGGAGGTGGAAGGTGTCCGAGAAAAAGAAGGAGTGGCGTAGGGAGCTGGCCGCCAGGTTTGCCGTTGCAGCAGCAGTAAAGGTGCTGTGGGGCTTGCTCGTTGAGCTGGTGATCCGTCCTCACGAATGATCTTGGACCACGTGGCGCCCCGGCCACCCCTTCTCTTGTCCGGGGCGCCACTCCTCGGCAGCCGACGAGGGCTCGGAAGCCGCCCCGCCCGGAGCCTTGGTGAGGGGTGGGCCGTCGCTCTTGTTGCGCCGTCGGCGCTGGTCCGATCGCTTCGGAACCGGTCCGGGCATGGCCGCCACCCCCTTCGGTCTCTGCTACGGCTTCTCGGGAACCAGGAGAGCCTGGGTCGCCTTCTTCGCGTCGCCCTTGAGCCCCGGCCGCTTCATGGCCGAGAGGTCCGCCGGGTGATCCGAGTACCGCTCCAGGTTGTGGTACGGCAGGCACGTGAACACGTAGTCGTACGCACCCGTGGGCAACTCCGACAGCGCCTCTGCCGAATCACCGACGACCTAACTGGTTAGCCCAGCCTTTCCCTGCTGGTGGCAACCGACGTGCGTGCATCACTCTCGAAGAAAGCGACTTGAGAAAGCCGGGTCCGGGGCCTGACTGTCCGCAGCTACTCGGAGGTGTGCGTCCCAAGGACCGCATCGACCCATCGCAGGTAAGCGTCCGACCCTGCCACGATGGGCACGGCCACCAACTCCGGGTTCTTCCACGGGTGATGTTCCAAGCGGTGCCCCTCCAGTTCGGCGTACCTGTCCGCGTGGCCCCGCCGGGCAGACCAGCAGCATACGGAGAAGAGCATGAGGAAACACATGGGAGGCGCGGCGCTCGCACTCGCGGTCGTGTCGGGGCTGACCGGATGCGGTGCTTCCGGGAAGGGCACGCACACGCCGGTCGCGGCGGGCCCGGTCACGATGCCCGAGCTGGTCGGGAAGAACGCCGAGAAGGCAGAGGAACAGCTGGAGAAGCTCGGTGTGCCGGAGAGCCGGATCAAGCTGCGGGCGGATGACGGAACCCATGTGGTGGTGCTGGTGGCTTCGAACTGGGATGTGAACACCCAGTCGGTGAAGGCGGGTGCTCGGCTCGGAGTGAAGGAGGTGGTCGTGCTCGGCGTGGGCAAGCCGACGTGGCGCCGGCGTCACCACGGTCACCTGCTCTGACGTGGCTTTCAGCCCGCCCGCCGGGATGAGATCGCAGTGCCCCACCCCGTCAGGACGCTTGACGTACTCGACACAGGTGAACCCACCCCCCACTCGGCCGTAACCTGCTCGCTTCGGCGCCCGGCCCCTTGCAGGGTGCTCAGATGTGACCCACGCCAGTACCACCCTCGCCTCGCCCGTAGCCGCGCTGAAGCCGGCGCAGCGCAGCCGTACCGGGCCCTCCCTCGTGCGGGCGAGTGTCGTCGCCGTGGGGCTCTTCCTCGGTGCCCGGCTCACCGGGGCCGCCGTACTCGCCCTCGTCGCGCACAGCGTCGGCAGGCATCCGCTGACGCTGCTCGCCCGGTCCTGGGACTCGGTCTGGTACCTGGGCATCGCCGCGCACGGCTACGGCCACGACCTGCCCTCGCACGACCCGGGCCCGCACAGCGACCTGGCGTTCTTCCCGCTGTACCCGGCGCTGGTGCGGGCCGTGGCCGCACTGACCCCGCTCCGCGCGAGCACGGCCGGGCTGCTGCTGTCGTGGGCCGCGGCAGCCGCGGCAGCCGCCGGGATCCACGCGGTCGGCTCCCGGCTGCACGGGCGGGCCACCGGTATCGCACTGGTGCTGCTGTGGGCGCTGCTGCCGCACTCGGTGGTGCTGTCGATGGCGTACACCGAGCCGGTGCTGACCGCGTTCGCGGCCTGGTCGCTGTACGCGGTGCTGGCCGGGAACTGGCTGTGGGCGGGCGTTCTCGCGGCGCTCGCGGGGCTGTCCCGGCCGAACGGGTTCGCGGTCGCCGCAGCGGTGCTGGCCGCGGCCGGAGCCGAGGCGTGGCGGGCGCGCGGAAAAGTTTCCCACAGGCTGTGGACGGGCGCGGTGCTCGCCCCGCTGGGCTGGACGGCGTATGTGCTGTGGGTGGGCCGGCGGAAGGGGGATCTGCTCGGGGGCTATTTCGAGGTGCAGCGGCTGTGGGGGTCGAGGTTCGACTTCGGGCGGGGTTCGCTGCATTACGCGCACGCGATGCTGCTGGAGGGCAGCCGGTTCGTGGTCCCGATGGCGCTGGCCGTCGTGGCGGTGGGGACTCTGCTGTACGTGGTGCTGCTCCTGGACCGCGCTCCGCTGCCGCTGCTCGTGTACGGCGGGACGCTGCTGCTGATCGCGCTCGGCGGGTCGGGGTTCTTCGAGTCCAAGCCGCGGTTCCTGCTGCCGGCCTTCCCGCTGCTGCTGCCGCTCGCCCAGGTGCTGGTCCGGACGGCAAGAACCCGGCCCTGGCACGCGACCGTGCTGGTCGCGGCCCTGGCCGGGCTCAGCTATCTCTACGGCGCGTATCTGGTGGTGTACGCGCAGGCACCGCTGTAGGCGGTGGCTGGCCTGCCCCGTGCGGGGCTACCCGTGCGGGGCTACCCGTGCGGGCCTATTCGGCGTCGCCCTCGGGTCCGCCTTCGCCGTCACCCTCGGGCTTGTCCGCCTCGTTGACGGCCTCCTCCAGGCCGAGCTGCTCGACCAGCCACTTGTCGAACTCGATCGCGGCCCGCACCCAGCTGACCGTGGAGGAGACGAAGTGGTTGATGTCGACGCCCGTGCCGATCAGCATCTGGGCCTCGCCGATGAGGCGGACCGTGCCGTCGTCGTGGGTGTGGGTGTACACCTTGGGCCACAGGGTGCGGCGGTTCCAGTCGTCGACGGACTCCAGCAGCTGCGGCTTCTCGTCGATCTTGTGGGGGCGGTCGTAGAAGGTCCGCACCGAGAAGACCGCCTGCTCGGCCTCCCCGCGGAACATGAAGTACGTGCGGAACTGCTCCCACGGAGCCGCGAGGTCGCCCTCCTCGTCGACGACGTACTTCAGCTCCATCTGGTCGAGGAGCTGCTTCACAAGGTCCTGATCCGGGAGGACGGGGCCGGCCGGTCCCTGGGGCTCAGGTTCGGGCTGGCCCCCGAAGTTCGGAATCGAGGACGGGTCGATGCTCACCGTGTTTTTCCCTTCATGCGGATTCCGCCATCCTCCCCCATCCGGGGAGGGGGGTGGCAAGCCCCGGCGGCTCCGTGTCAGCCCAGGGCTGCCAGTTCCCCCATCGGCCGCCGGGAACCTCCGCTTACGGGTACCCCTCGCTAGAGCGTCTTCCCGGTTGACGGGCCCACCAGCAGTCCCTCGCCGAAGCGGTCGACGCGGACCGTGTCGCCGTCCTTGACCTCGCCGGAGAGGATCTCCTTGGCGAGCCGGTCGCCGATGGCGGTCTGGACGAGGCGGCGCAGCGGGCGGGCGCCGTAGGCCGGGTCGTTCCCCTCCTCGGCGAGCCAGGCCAGTGCCTCGGGGGTGATCTCCAGGGTGAGCCGGCGCTCGGCGAGCCGCCTGCCCAGGCGGTCGATCTGCAGCTGCGCGATCCGCTCCAGCTCGGGCTGGGTCAGCGCCGAGAAGACGACCAGGTCGTCGAGCCGGTTGAGGAACTCCGGCTTGAAGGAGGCTCGTACGACCTTGAGGACCTGCTCCTTCTTCTCCTCCTCGCTGATGACCGGGTCGGCCAGGCCGTGTTCACTCAAGAACTGGCTGCCCAGGTTGGAGGTGAGCACCAGGATGGTGTTGCGGAAGTCGACTGTGCGGCCCTGACCGTCCGTCAGCCGGCCGTCGTCCAGCACCTGGAGCAGGATGTCGAAGACCTCGGGGTGGGCCTTCTCCACCTCGTCCAGGAGGATGACGGAGTACGGGCGGCGGCGGACCGCCTCCGTGAGCTGGCCGCCCTCCTCGTAACCGACGTAGCCGGGAGGCGCGCCGACCAGGCGGGCCACGCTGTGCTTCTCGCCGTACTCGGACATGTCGATGCGGACCATGGCCCGCTCGTCGTCGAAGAGGAAGTCCGCGAGTGCCTTGGCGAGTTCGGTCTTGCCTACGCCGGTCGGACCGAGGAAGAGGAAGGAGCCGGTGGGGCGGTCGGGGTCGGCGATGCCCGCGCGGGAGCGTCGTACGGCGTCGCTCACGGCCCGTACGGCCTCGGTCTGGCCGATGAGCCGCCGGCCCAGCTCGTCCTCCATGCGCAGCAGTTTCTGTGTCTCGCCCTCCAGGAGGCGGCCGGCCGGGATGCCGGTCCAGGCGGCGACGACGTCGGCGATGTCGTCCGAGCCGACCTCGTCCTTGACCATGGTGTCCTTGGCGACCTCCTCCTCGGCCTCGGAGGCGGCCTCCAGCTCCTTCTCCAGCTGCGGGATCTCGCCGTAGAGCAGCTTGGCGGCGGTGTCGAAGTCGCCGTCGCGCTGGGCACGTTCGGCCTGACCGCGCAGGTCGTCCAGGCGCTCCTTCAGCTCGCCGACCCGGTTGAGGGACTGCTTCTCCTTCTCCCAGCGGGCGGTCAGGCCCCGCAACTCCTCCTCCTTGTCGGCGAGGTCGCGGCGCAGCTTCTCCAGCCGGGCGAGGGAGGCGGGGTCGGTCTCCTTGCCGATCGCCAGCTCCTCCATCTTCAACCGGTCGACGGCGCGCTGGAGTTCGTCGATCTCGACAGGGGACGAGTCGATCTCCATGCGAAGGCGGGAGGCGGCCTCGTCGACCAGGTCGATGGCCTTGTCGGGCAGGAAGCGGGAGGTGATGTAGCGGTCGGAGAGGGTCGCGGCGGCCACCAGCGCGCTGTCGGCGATCTGCACCTTGTGGTGGGCCTCGTACCGGCCCTTCAGGCCGCGCAGGATCGCGACGGTGTCCTCGACGGTCGGCTCGGCGACCAGCACCTGCTGGAAGCGGCGCTCCAGCGCGGGGTCCTTCTCGATCCGCTCCCGGTACTCGTCCAGCGTGGTCGCGCCGACCATGCGCAGCTCACCGCGGGCCAGCATGGGCTTGAGCATGTTGCCCGCGTCCATCGCGGAATCGCCGCCGGCGCCGGCCCCGACAACGGTGTGCAGCTCGTCGATGAAGGTGATGATCTGCCCGTCGGAGTCCTTGATCTCGGCGAGGACGGCCTTGAGCCGCTCCTCGAACTCACCGCGGTACTTGGCACCGGCGACCATGGCACCGAGGTCGAGCGCGACGAGCCGCTTGTCCTTGAGGGACTCGGGCACGTCCCCCTTGACGATCCGCTGCGCGAGCCCTTCCACCACGGCCGTCTTGCCGACGCCGGGCTCTCCGATGAGCACGGGGTTGTTCTTGGTCCTCCGGCTCAGCACCTGCACGACCCGCCGGATCTCCTGGTCCCGCCCGATGACCGGATCCAGTCGGCCCTCGCGGGCGGCGGCGGTGAAGTCGGTGCCGAACTTCTCCAGGGCCTTGTACTGGCCCTCGGGGTCGGCGGTGGTCACGCGGCGTCCTCCCCTGGCCTTCTTGAAGGCCTCCAGCAGCTTCTTCGCGTCGGCACCCTGGCCCTTGAGCAGCTCACCGGCGGCTCCGCCCTTCGCGGCGATGCCGATCAGCAGATGCTCGGTCGACAGGTAGTCGTCACCGAGGTCCTTCGCGCGCTCGCCGGCGTCGGCGAGCACGGCCAGCAGCTCACGGCCCGGCTGCGGGGGCGCAACCGTGGATCCGGTCACGCTGGGCAGCGCGGCCAGCAGCTTTTCCGCACCCGCCCGTACGGCCGCCTGGTCGGCCTCCACGGCCGCGAGCAGGTCGGTGATGTTCTCGTTGTCCTGGCCCTGAAGCAGCGCCAGCAGCAGGTGAGCAGGGGTAAGGTCCGCGTGCCCTCCGGTCACGGCCCGGTTGCTCGCCGCGTTGATCGCGTCCCGGCTCCTGTTGGTCAGCTCGGCGTCCACGTTGTCCGTTCTCCTCCTCGGCCACACTCTCCACTGCTGACTTAACCAGCGTACACAAAGTTGAGTCTATTCCGCTCAAGGTAGGCGGGAAGCCGTGCGGGGACTAGGTTGCGGGGCATGGCGATCCACTCTGAGCAATACCTGGAGTTCTGGCGAGAACGCCACCTGTGCACCCTGACGACGCTCCGTCCCGACGGCAGCCCGCATGTGGTGCCGGTGGGGGTGACGTACGACGCGGCGGCCGGGCTGGCCAGAGTGATCACCAACGGAGCCAGCGCGAAGGTGAGACACGTGCGCGCGGCCGGAGCCGAGGGCGCCCGGGTGGCGGTGTGCCAGGTGGACGGCCGGCGCTGGGCGACGCTGGAAGGGCGCGCACGGGTGCGGACGGAACCGGAACACGTCGCGGAGGCGGTACGGCGCTATGCCGAGCGCTACGAGCGGACGCCGAGGCCGAATCCGGAGCGCGTGGTGATCGAGATAGCGGTGGAACGGGCGCTGGGGAATGGCTGAGATGACCGAAAACTTTCAGCCGCCATGGAAGCGCACCCATACCCGCACATATCCCCGAAAACTGCAGCGGCGTCACCGTGTTCAGGTCACGGTGACGCCGCTGCGGGGGGAAGCACCTGAGCGATCTTTTACGACGGGGGAATCGCGTCAGGCACTGCGGGGGGTGGCCGAGATGGTCCTCACGTCCCGGTCCGTCGGCCCGGCAAGCCGATGGTCCCGCTGGTCGAGGTTCACAAAGATCATTCCGTACCGGACGGCGCACCGCACCGGCTGGGGCGCGCCCCGCGGCTTGCGCAGGCACCGGTACGCCCGCACGTCCTCGTCCTCGTCCCGCGTCACGACGACCGGCTCACCGAACACGGTCACCATCAGCGAGTCACCGCTGTGGGGGATGGCGGTGACCAGGTCGATGAAGTGCCAGCCGGAGCGGTACGCCGTGGCCATTTCGCGGCGGAAGGAGCGGTCGTCGGGTGGAGTGGTCATGACCGCACGATCCAGCTGCTGTCATGCGGAGCGACCCACGAACTGTCACCCGGGACATCGGATGCCGCGATCACCCAGCTGCTGTCACCCGAACCGGCGGCAGCCACGCGCCAACTGCTGTCCTGCGCGACGTCACTCTTCGTCCCCGCGTGGCCGGTCAGCGCCCCGAAGGCCAGTGCGGCGGAGAAGGCGGCGACAAGCGCCGAGCGAAGCATTCTCTTATGCATAGTCGGCTTCGTCCTCATTTGAAGGTCACCTCTCCCCCGTCCGAATACGACGATGGCCCATTCCGGCACGTCATGGCCACACAATCGATGCATCATGTTCCTGCACGTTCAGGACCCTGGGGGGTGGAGATTTGGCGATAAATGAGACTAAGCGGACACATCCCCACGGGCTGACCGACCTGTGCGAGGACGGGCGCCGCCTTTACGGGAACGCTCTCCGGACGGGACGACTGGCCCGTGCGGATGTGGAACCCGCGCCGTGTTTGATGGAGTTCGCCCTCCTGCATCCCGACCCCGACGACCCGAACTGGCTGCGTCCGGTACCTCCCTCGATCGCCCTGGCCCAGCGGCTCAACCCGATCGAGCACGAGATCAACCAGCGCAGGCGGCAGTCAATCGAACTGGCCGATGCTTTCGAGCCGTTCATGAGCATCAGTGCCCAGCCGACGTCGACCACGCACTCGATCACCGTGCTGGAAGGCCTCGACCGGATCAACGCGGCACTGGATCTGGCCACAACTCAGTGCCAGAGCGAGATGCTCACCGTGCAGCCGAGCCGCCGACGGCTCGAACACACCCTCACCAAGGCACTGGAGCGCGACCGCCCGCTGATCGAACGCGGCTGCCGTATAAGGACCCTCTACCAGCACCCGGCCCGCTACAGCCCGGAGACGCTGGCGTACGTGGCCCAGTTCACCGACGGCAAGGTGGAGTACCGCACCATCGACGAACTCGTCGAGCGGCTGATCATCTGCGACGAGACCGTGGCCTTCATCCCGACGCGCGACGACGGGGAGATGGCCCTGGAACTCCGGCATCCGGGGCTCGTCCGCTATCTGATCAAGGTCTTCGAGTTCATGTGGGCCCGCGCGGTTCCGCTGAGCGCCGGCGCCCCCTACGAGACCGCCCCCGACGGCATCACGGAGATCCAGCACTCCATCGCCAAGCTCCTGGTCGAGGGGCACGTCGACGAGGCCATCGCGCGGCGGCTGGGCATGAACGTGCGCACCTGCCGGGCTCACATCGCCAAGCTCGCCACCGCACTGGGCAGCGGCAGCCGGGCCCAACTCGGTTTTCTCATCGCGCAGTCGGGGATGCTGGAGCAGGACCTCTGACGCCCGACGGAACAAGACGGAACAAAAAGGTGACTTTGCCTCCACCCACGGCGACGACACTCGCCCGCACGAGGGAGGGCCCGGTACAGCTGCGCTGCGTCGGCTTCAGCGCGGCTACGGGCGAGGCGAGGGTGGTCCTGACCGTCGCCCTGGCCAGGGAGCAGGAACTGCTGTCACGGGGCGGCCGTATGCGCGCCCTCGACGAGGTACCCGACCGCCTCATCGTCCTCGGCAGCGACAGCCGGGCCCAGCTGGGCTGTCTCATCGCACGCCCGGGGACTCTTGATCAGGAGCCGTGAGCGCGCCGGCGGGCAGGGCGGGGCCGCGGTGGCCGTCCAGGCCGACCTGGGCGATCCGCACACCCAGTTGGGTGCGGCTGGCCGCGCCGAGGGTCTCCGACAGGCGGGCGATGTGCGCACGGCAGGTGCGCACGCTGATGCCGAGCCGCTCGGCGATCACCGCGTCCTGGTGGCCCTCGGCGAGCAGCGCGGCGATGGACTGCTCGCGGTGCGAGATGCCCTCGATGCCGGTGTCGGGGAGCGGGGCCGTCAGGGGGATCGCGAGGCGCCACAGTCGCTCGAAGACCGTCACCAGGTACTCCACGAGGGCCGGGTGGCGCAGTTCCAGGGCCATGGTGCGGTCGGCGTTGGCGGGGATGAAGGCCACCGTGCGGTCGAACAGGATCAGCCGGTCGATCACCTCGTCCAGCGTCCTGGCCTCGACCGTCTCACCCATCAGTTCCAGGTAGTTCAGCAGGCCCTGGCCGTGGCGGGCGACGTGGGTGTAGAGGTCGCGCATGCGCACGCCCCGGCCGCGCAGGGCCAGCGCGCGGTGCAGGCCCTCGGTCAGCTCGGCCTCCCGGCGGATGCCGCCGGGCTGCACGGTGAGCACCTCGGTCGTGCAGGCCTCGGTCGCCTCGTCCATCGCGGCCTGGATCCGGGAGAGCCCGTCCAGCACCCGGATCGCGCTGCCCTCGGCCGGTGCGGCCAGGGCGCCCAGCTGGCGCCCGAGACCGGCGTACCACTCGAAGGCGGCCACCGCCGAGCCCACCCGGCGCTGGCTCTCGCTGACCTCGTCGTAGACCCCGCGCAGCAGCCTGGTCATGACCTCCTGCGGGGAGGTCGGCACCAGCCAGTCCATGTCGTCCGGGTCCGGGTGCAACAGAGCCAGCTCCAGCAGGCAGGGCACCGCCTCGGCATCAGCGCGGGGCACGCGCCCGCGGCGTACGGCCCGTGAGTACACCCGATCCCCGGCCGCGCACAGTCGGTCGGCGCCGTGTGGATGCTGCTCCGCCCCGCGCCCGGCCATCGTGCATTTCACCCCCGGTGTGCTGCCACTTCCGCAGCGCAACTATGCGCGGCGCCGACCGGGTCCGCAACACGGCTCACCCCAACAGGGTTGTCGCAAAACGCCGTTATATCCGAGTATCGACCATGCTCCACCCCTCGCATTGCACCAAGCTGAAGGACACCCGGTGCGGGGGTTCTACTTCAGGCCGATCGCCGCGCAGGCCGTCCTGTACTTGGCGGTGCAGATGTCGCCCACGGTGTAGATGCCGTCCGCGATGACCGTGGACTTGATGTTGCTCTTGGTCAGGGCGACCGGCTGGATCAGCTTGGCCGGGATGCTCTTCTGGGTGGGGCTGTCGACCTTGTCCTGGGTGAGCGCGTCGAACTGGATGTCCTTGCCCTGAACCTTTGCGACAGCCATCTGCGCGGCGGCCTCGGCCTCGTCCGGGTAGGCCTTGTAGACGCTCATGTACTGCTCACCGGCGACGATCCGCTGGACCGCGTCGAGTTCCGCGTCCTGGCCGGTGACCGGGGGCAGGTTCGTGACGCCGACGGCCTTCAG
Organism: Streptomyces roseochromogenus subsp. oscitans DS 12.976; assembly: GCF_000497445.1. NCBI lineage: Bacteria > Bacillati > Actinomycetota > Actinomycetes > Kitasatosporales > Streptomycetaceae > Streptomyces > Streptomyces roseochromogenus. The sequence goes on from NZ_CM002285.1 coordinate 4,399,180, forward strand.
GGCCTTGATGACGCCGCCGGCCATGCCGTCGTTGGCGGCGTAGACGCCGGCGATGTTGTTCTTGCCGATCTCCTCGATGGCCTTGGCCATGTTGGATTCGGCCAGCTCCGGCTTCCAGTCCGTGGTGTCGTACGTCGCGGCGATCGTCACCTTGCCGTTCAGCTCGGAGAGCGCGCCCTCCTTGAACTGCTTGGCGTTCGGGTCGGTGGGCGAGCCGTTCACCATGACGATCTTGGTGGAGCTGTCGGCGTTCGAGCCGAGGGCCTGCAGCAGGGTGCGGCCCTGCACCTCGCCGACCAGCTCGTTGTCGAAGGAGACGTAGGCGTCGATCGGGCCCTCGGCGAGACGGTCGTAGGCGATGACCGGAATGCCCGCGTCCTTGGCCTTCTTCACCTCGGGGGCGATGGCGTGCGAGTCGACGGCGTCGAGCAGGATGACGTCGACCTTGTCGTCGATCATCTTCTGCAGCTGGGTGGCCTGCTGGGAGGCGTCCGCGTTCGCGTTCGCGTACTCGACGCTGCCCTTCTTGCCGGTGAGTTCGGCGACCTTGCTCTTGATGATGGGGTAGTCGAACTTGTCGTAACGGGTGTTGGCCTTCTCCGGCAGCAGCAGGCCCACGGTGAGGTCGTTGCCCTTGCTCGGGCTCGCGTCCGCGCCGTTCCCCGTCGCGTTCAGCACGCCACAGCCGGCGAGCGAGAGGGTCATCGTGGACGCGGCCACGGATATGGCAATACGACGCATTCGAGGGCTCACTTCAGGTGCGTTCGGGACTCGGGGGCTGCTATACGACCCAGGTGTCTGAAAAGACAACGCGGAGGCCACACCCGGCGTCAAGGCGAACTACTTAACGAGATGGCAACATCACCCTCCGCGCAGTGCGTGAAGGCCTAGGAAAATCACGTGAATCCACAGCCAAACGCCCTTTACGGACCCTTCACCGACCCACACCGGCCCCCACCGGACTCGCACACCCGACCGAACGTTATCGGTCACCAGGACTGGCCCTGCGGCACGCCTGTCGTCGTGTTCGTTCCGCCGGTGTTCAGTCCTGCTGTCGCTTCGGCCGCCACACCACCAGCGCGCTGGTCTGCTGGACCTCCTGGTACGGGACCAGGTCGCGGCGGTAGGAGGCGTGGACGGCGGCCTCGCGCTGCTGCATCGCGGCCGCCGCGCCGTCCAGGGCCGCCTCCAGCTCCGCGACGCGGGACTGCAGGGCGGCGACCTGGTTCTCCAGTTCGATGATGCGCTTGATGCCGGCCAGGTTGATGCCCTCGTCCTGCGACAACTGCTGGACGGTGCGCAGCAGTTCGATGTCACGGGCCGAGTAGCGGCGGCCCCGGCCCGCGGTGCGGTCCGGGGAGACCAGGCCCAGGCGGTCGTACTGGCGCAGCGTCTGCGGGTGGAGTCCGGAGAGCTGGGCCGCCACCGAGATGACGTAGACCGGGGTCTCCTCGGTCAGTTCATACGGATTACGTCGACGGCCGTCCATCTCTCAGTCTCCCTTCGCGGCCTCGAACAGCTCCGCCCGCGGATCCTCGCCCGCGGTCGCGTCGCGATACGCCTCGAGTGCGTCACGAGCCTTCCCCGACAGGTCCTTGGGAACACGCACCTCTACGGTGACCAGCAGATCGCCGCGGGTGCCGTCCTTGCGGACCGCACCCTTGCCGCGGGCGCGCATCGTACGGCCGTTGGGTGTGCCCGGGGGCAGCTTCAGAGTGACGGACGGGCCGCCGAGGGTCGGCACCCGCACCTCGCCGCCGAGGGCGGCCTCGGCGAAGGTCACCGGGACGGTCACCGTGAGGTTGTCGCCCTTGCGCCCGAACACCGGGTGCTCGCCGACGTGCACGACCACATACAGGTCGCCCGCCGGGCCGCCCCGCTCGCCGGGCGCGCCCTTGCCGCGCAGCCGGATCCGCTGCCCGTCGGTGACGCCCGCCGGGATGCGGACCTGCATCGTGCGCGAGGACTTCGCGCGGCCGCTGCCCTTGCACTCCGGGCAGGGGTGCTCGGCGATCAGGCCGCGCCCCTTGCAGTCGGGGCAGGGGTCGGTGAGCGAGAAGCCGCCGCCCGAGCCCCGCGCCACCTGGCCGGTGCCGACGCAGGTAGGGCACACGCGCGGCGTGCCGTTCTTGTCACCGGTGCCCGAGCATGCCTTGCAGGGCGCCTGGGAGGACATCCTGAGCGGCACCGTGGCGCCCTCGATGGCCTCCGTGAAGCTCAGCGTGACCTCGGACTCGATGTCCTGGCCGCGCCTCGGCTGGGTCCGCGTGCCGGTGGCGCCGCCGCGGTTGAACAGTCCCCCGAAGACATCACCGATTCCGCCGCCGAAGCCTCCGCCCTGGGTGCTTCCGGTGCCTCCGAAGAGGTCGCCCAGGTCGAAGTTGAAGGAGCCGCCGCCGCCCGGCCCGGGGCGGAAGCCGCCGTTGCCGAACAGGGCGCGCGCGTCGTCGTACTCCTTGCGCTTCTTGGGGTCGCCGAGTATGTCGTTCGCCTCGGAGATCTCCTTGAAGCGCTCCTCGGCCTTGGCGTTGCCCTTGTTGGCGTCCGGGTGGAACTCGCGGGCGAGCTTCCGGTACGCCTTCTTGATCTCGGCCTCGGTGGCGTCCTTGGGGACGCCGAGGACCTTGTAGTAGTCCTTCTCGATGAAGTCCTTGGTGCTCATCCTCGACGTGCCCCCTTTCCGCGGTTCCCCTCAGTGTCGTGGTCAGCCCTCGTCCGGGCCACCGTTCTCCTCGTTGTCGGCGGCACCGGCCTGCTTCGCCTCGGTGGTCTCCTCGGCGCCCTCGGCCTTGACGGTCTGCGCGCCGGGCTGCGGCTCGGCGACGGCCACCCGCGCGGGGCGGATGGTGCGCTCGCCGATGCGATACCCGGGCTGCAGGATGGCCACGCAGGTCGTCTCGGTGACGTCCGGCGCGTAGCTGTGCATCAGGGCCTCGTGGATGGTCGGGTCGAAGGGCTCGCCCTCCTTGCCGAACTGCTGCAGACCCATCTTCGCCGCGACGGTCTCCAGCGACTCGGCCACCGACTTGAAGCCGCCGACCAGTTCGCCGTGTTCCCGTGCGCGGCCGATGTCGTCGAGCACCGGCAGCAGTTCGGTCAGGAGGTTCGCGATGGCGATCTCCTTGACCGCGATCCGGTCGCGCTCGACGCGGCGGCGGTAGTTCTGGTACTCGGCCTGGAGGCGCTGGAGGTCCAGCGTGCGCTCGTTCAGCGCCGTGCGCACCTGGTCCAGCTGGGCCACCAGACCCACGCTTTCGTTTCCGTCCCCGGCCGGGGCCGCCCCCTCCTCGGGGGCGGCCTTCGACTCGGCGTCGTCGGGGGTCGCGCCGGAGGGGACGTCGGGCTTCTCCTCGAAGCCCGGGGTCTCCTCCGTCACGCGGCACCGTCCTTGCGCTCGTCGTCGACGATCTCGGCGTCGACGACGTCGTCGTCAGCGGCCTTGGCGCCGCCCGCGGTGGCACCCTCCGGGCCGCCCGCCTGCGCGGCCTGGGCGTCGGCGTACATGGCCTGGCCCAGCTTCTGCGAGACGGCGGCTACCTTCTCGGTGGCCGTGCGGATCTCGGCGGTGTCCTCGCCCTTGAGCGCGGCCTTCAGCTCCTCGACGGAGGCCTCGACCTCGGTCTTGATCTCGCCGGGGACCTTGTCCTCGTTGTCCTTGAGGAACTTCTCCGTCTGGTAGACGAGCTGCTCGCCCTGGTTGCGGGTCTCGGCGGCCTCGCGGCGGCGGTGGTCCTCCTCCGCGTACTGCTCGGCCTCCTGGCGCATCCGGTCGACCTCGTCCTTCGGGAGCGAGGAGCCGCCGGTGACGGTCATCTTCTGCTCCTTGCCGGTGCCGAGGTCCTTCGCCGTGACGTGCATGATGCCGTTGGCGTCGATGTCGAAGGAGACCTCGATCTGCGGGACGCCACGCGGCGCCGGCGGCAGACCGGTCAGCTCGAACATGCCGAGCTTCTTGTTGTACGCCGCGATCTCGCGCTCGCCCTGGTAGACCTGGATCTGCACGGACGGCTGGTTGTCCTCGGCCGTGGTGAAGATCTCGGAGCGCTTGGTCGGGATCGTGGTGTTGCGCTCGATCAGCTTGGTCATGATGCCGCCCTTGGTCTCGATACCGAGGGACAGCGGGGTGACGTCGAGCAGCAGGACGTCCTTGACCTCGCCCTTGAGGACACCGGCCTGGAGCGAGGCGCCGATGGCGACGACCTCGTCCGGGTTCACACCCTTGTTGGCCTCCTTGCCGCCGGTCAGCTCCTTGACGAGCTCGGCGACGGCGGGCATACGGGTGGAGCCACCGACGAGGACGACGTGGTCGATCTCGTTGATGGAGATGCCGGCGTCCTTGATGACGTTGTGGAACGGCGTCTTGCAGCGCTCCAGCAGGTCGGCCGTCAGCTGCTGGAACTGGGCCCGGGTGAGCTTCTCGTCCAGGTGCAGCGGGCCCTCGGCGGACGCCGTGATGTACGGCAGGTTGATCGTGGTCTCGGTGGACGAGGACAGCTCGATCTTGGCCTTCTCGGCGGCCTCGCGGAGGCGCTGCAGGGCCATCTTGTCCTTGCCGAGGTCCACGCCGTGGCCGGACGCGAACTGCTTGACCAGGTAGTCGACGACGCGCTGGTCCCAGTCGTCACCACCGAGGTGGTTGTCACCGTTGGTGGCCTTCACCTCGACGACGCCGTCGCCGATCTCCAGCAGGGACACGTCGAAGGTGCCGCCACCGAGGTCGAAGACGAGGATCGTCTGGTCGTCCTTGTCGAGGCCGTAGGCCAGCGCGGCGGCGGTCGGCTCGTTGACGATACGCAGGACGTTCAGACCGGCGATCTCACCGGCCTCCTTCGTAGCCTGGCGCTCGGAGTCGTTGAAGTAGGCCGGGACGGTGATGACCGCGTCCGTGACCTTCTCGCCCAGGTAGGCCTCGGCGTCCCGCTTCAGCTTCTGCAGGATGAACGCGGAGATCTGCTGCGGGTTGAAGTCCTTGCCGTCGAGCTGGATCTTCCAGTCGGTGCCCATGTGGCGCTTCACCGAGCGGATGGTCCGGTCCACGTTCGTGACCGCCTGGCGCTTGGCGACCTCGCCGACGAGCACCTCGCCGTTCTTGGCGAAGGCGACGACGGACGGCGTGGTCCTGGCACCCTCGGCGTTGGTGATGACGGTGGGCTCGCCGCCCTCCAGAACGCTGACGACGGAGTTAGTCGTGCCCAGGTCGATGCCGACCGCACGTGCCATGGTTGATTCCTCCAGCTGACTTGAGTGGAACGGACTCAAGCATGCATGACTCTCCCCGCCGGGTCAACAGACCTGAGTCGGTCCGGCTCAAGTCTTATCCGTTCCTTACACGCAACTGGCTGCTGACCTGCGTCGATACCGTCCTCTGGGACGACTGGACAGGAATCCCAAGGAGTACGACCACCACCAGCAGCGCCCCTCCGGCCACCCAGAGCACGGCCCCCTCTCCCGTCCACCCGGTGTGCACGAGCACCCCCACGAGCACCGCCGAGAAGGAGCTGGCACCCAGCAGCACGACCGAGCCCGGCGGAGTGAGCCCGAGCCGCCGCAGCCGGTGCGCGAGATGGTCGGGGCCGCGCCGCAGCAGCGGACGCCGGGCCAGCACCCGGGCCAGGACCACGAGAAGGGCGTCGGCGAGGGCCACCGCGCCGAGGCAGCACATCACCGCCGCGCTCGACCCGAGGTCGTACCCCGCGCGCGTGAAGACCAGGGAGGACGACAGCAGGAACCCGGTGAACAGCGAGCCGCAGTTGCCGAGCCCGATCCGCGCGGGATGCCAGTTGTGCATCAGGAAGCCCGTGAGGGCGGCGGCGAACACGCTCAGCAGGACGGCGAGCCCGTCCATGATCTCGGCGGCGGCACAGGCCCCCACCCCGAAGGCGGTGACGACCCCGACGGTACCGGCCAGCCCGTCCGCGTGGTCGAGCCCCTTGAAGGCCAGCGAGGCCGCGACGATCCATGCCACGCCCAGCATCCCGCCCAGCACCCCCGTCTCCTCGTACGGCACCACACAGAGCGCCGCCACGGCCGTAGCGGCGACGAGCACGCGCGGGCGGAGCCGCCAGACATCGGCGACCAGGCCCAGCGCGGCGACCGAAGCGGCGGCGACGACCAGTTCGCAGACGCCCTCCCCGAGCGGGGCGACCCCGGTCCACTGCCCGACCCCGGCGACGAGACAGGTGACGACCACCACGGCGAGCCCGCCGAGCAGCGGCAGCCGCCGGTGCAGACGCCGGTCGACGATGCCCGCCCGCAGCGCGGGCACCCTGAGCAGCGCCGCGAGGAGGGCGGCGAGAAGGAGGGCTGCGGTGGCGGCGGCGATCCCGTAGAGCACAGCCCTAAGGTAGGGGCGAATGTAGCAATTCGGTACGAATAACACGATCCGATGACCCGTGGGATGATGCGCATCACCCCGCGCTCGGCTGCATCCCGACGGAAGATGGGGGTAGTCTCAGACGGACTGAATAAGTTACCGCTTAGTAATGTCGCTCGGTTAATTCGAGGCCGCCCCAGGAGCCCCAATGCAACTCGCCGCGATCATTGTGTCGCTGGTCCTGATCGTGGTCGGCGTGGCACTGTTCGGCCGCGCCCTCCTGCAGATCTTCAACTTCATGCGGCTCGGTCAGCCGGTACCGGCCGGGACGCGGACCGACGACCCCGCACAGCGCACCGTCACCGTGGTCAGGGAGTTCCTCGGCCATACCCGGATGAACCGCTGGGGCATCGTCGGGGTGGCGCACTGGTTCGTGGCGGTGGGCTTCTTCTCCCTGCTGCTGACGATCGTCAACGCGATCGGGCAGCTGTTCCAGGCGGACTGGATCCTGCCGGTCATCGGTGACTGGGCACCGTACAACGTCTTCGTCGAGTTCCTCGGCACGATGACGACGCTCGGCATCCTGACCCTCATCGTCATCCGGCAGCTGAGCAAGCCGAACAAGCCGGGCCGCAAGTCCCGCTTCGCCGGCTCCAACTTCGGCCAGGCGTACTTCGTCGAGGCCGTCATCCTCATCGTGGGCATCTGCATCTTCATGCTGCACGCCCTGGAGGGCGCCCAGCACCACGTGGACGGCTACGAGGCCTCGTTCTTCATCTCGTACCCGGTCGTCGCGTGGCTGAAGGGCATGAGCGTCTCCACGCTCCAGAACCTCACCTACGGCTTCGCCGGGCTGAAGATCGCGACCTCCTTCATCTGGATGATCACGGTCGCCCTGAAGACCGACATGGGTGTGGCCTGGCACCGCTTCCTCGCCTTCCCGAACATCTGGTTCAAGCGCAACGCCACCGGTGAGACCTCCCTCGGCGCGCTGCTGCCGATGACCTCCGGCGGCAAGCCGATCGACTTCACCGACCCCGGCGAGGACGACGTCTTCGGTGTCTCCCAGGTCGAGCAGTTCTCCTGGAAGGGCCTGCTGGACTTCTCCACCTGCACCGAGTGCGGCCGCTGCCAGTCGCAGTGCCCCGCCTGGAACACCGGCAAGCCGCTCTCCCCGAAGCTCCTGATCATGTCCCTGCGGGACAACGCCCACGCCAAGGCGCCGTATCTGCTGGCCGGCGGCGGCAAGACCATGGAGGGCGAGGAGAAGGCCTCCGAGGAGCAGCTGGCCGGCGTCCCCGCCGCCGCTCTCGCCGAGGCCGAGCGCCCGCTGATCGGCACCGCCGAGGAGAACGGCGTCATCGACCCGGACGTCCTGTGGTCCTGCACCACCTGCGGCGCCTGCGTCGAGCAGTGCCCCGTCGACATCGAGCACATCGACCACATCGTCGACATGCGCCGCTACCAGGTCATGATCGAGTCCGCGTTCCCGTCCGAGGCGGGCACGATGCTCAAGAACCTGGAGAAGAAGGGCAACCCCTGGGGCCTGGCGAAGAAGCAGCGCCTGGAGTGGACCAAGGAGGTCGACTTCGAGATCCCGGTCGTCGGCAAGGACATCGAGGACCTCTCCGAGGTCGACTACCTGTACTGGGTCGGCTGCGCGGGCGCGCTGGAAGACCGGGCCAAGAAGACGACGAAGGCCTTCGCGGAACTCCTCCACATCGCGGGCGTCAAGTTCGCGATCATGGGCGGCGACGAGAAGTGCACCGGCGACTCCGCCCGCCGCCTCGGCAACGAGCCCCTGTTCCAGGAGCTCGGCATGGAGAACGTCGCGGCCCTGAACATGGCTTTCGGCGAGGATGACGACGACGAGTCGACCAAGAAGCCGAAGTCGGCGAAGAAGATCGTCGCGACCTGCCCCCACTGCCTGAACACCCTGGGCAACGAGTACCCGCAACTCGGCGGCGACTACGAGGTCATCCACCACACCCAGCTGCTCCAGCACCTGGTCGACGAGGGCAAGCTCATCCCCGTCACCCCGGTCGAGGGCATCATCACCTACCACGACCCCTGCTACCTGGGCCGCCACAACAAGATCTACACGCCCCCGCGCGAGATCATCGCCAAGGTCCCGGGCCTCAGGAACGAGGAGATGCACCGCCACAAGGAGCGCGGCTTCTGCTGCGGCGCCGGCGGCGCCCGGATGTGGATGGAGGAGCGGATCGGCAAGCGCATCAACAACGAGCGTGTCGATGAGGCGTTGAGCCTGAACCCGGACATCGTCTCCACCGCCTGCCCGTTCTGCCTGGTCATGCTCACGGACTCCGTGAACGGCAAGAAGAACGAGGGCAAGGCGAAGGAGTCCGTCCAGGTCGTGGACGTGGCTCAGCTGCTCCTCGACTCGGTGAAGACCCCGGTCGACCCGGCGGGCGAGGCCGAGCCGGAGACCGCCCCGGAGCCCGAGCCGGTGAAGTAACAGCGGCTCTACGACGTACGGCGCCCCCTGCTTCGCACAGGCAGGGGGCGCCGTCGTTGCCGGTAGAGGGGTCAGTAGAGGGGTCAGTAGAGGGGTCAGGCGCGGGGAACCAGGTTCTGTTCCGTGCCGAGGTGGTCCTCCCCGGTGTCGACGTACATCGTCGTCTCACCGTCGGACCCGCGGACGACCAGGTCGTCGGTGCGGTGGTTGGCCGTGAAGTTACCGGTGGCCATCACCGTGTTGTGGATCCACAGCTCGTTGTGGTCCTGGATACGTGACTCGGTGCCGAGGGCGGAGGCCGTGGTGCCGACGTAGTTGTCGAGTTCACCGTCCGACCACTGCACCATCAGGTCCCACTTCTGGTTGCCGGAGAACTCACCACTGGTCAGCAGGTTGGCGTGGGTCCAGGTGTCGTTGTGGTCCTTGAGCCTGTGCTCCTGTCCGAAGCTGCCCGCGCTCACATTGGTGTACAGCGTCAGCTCACCGTCGGACCAGCGCACCATCAGGTCCGTGACGTAATTCGAGGAGTTGAAACGGCCCGCGGCGATCTGCGCGGCGTGCTGCCACGTCGAGTTCTGGCCGATCATCCGGGTGCCGGCCCAGTTGAGGCCCTTGGTGCCGACGTCGCCGTAGAGCGTGACCTCGCCGTCGGACCAGCGCACCATGAGATCGAACTGGTTCGATCCGGTGAAGTCGCCCGCGGTGATGGTCTCGGCGTGGGTCCAGGTGGAGTTGGCGGCCACCAACTGGCGCTCGGTGATGAAGTGGCCGTTGCCGTCGCTGGTGTAGAGGGTGACCTCGCCGTCGGTCCAGACCACGATCAGGTCGCTGTGGCCGGCACCGTTGAAGTCGCCGGCGGCCATCAGCTTGGCGTGCTCCCAGGTGGAGCCGCTGCCCATGGAGTACGGCAGGGACGGCTGGTGGTACGAGCCGTGGTCGGTGTGCAGGCCCTGCTGGGCGTCGTCGTAGTCCTGGAAGAACCGGTCGCCGTGCATCGGGCTGTAGGTGATCCGGTTGTACAGGGGGTTGTCGGGCTTCACATCGGGGCCGCCTCGCAAGAAGCCGCCCACATTGCCGATGATCTCGCCGGTGTCACCCGAGGGGTCGAACCTGGAGAACCACGGTCCGCCGGAGACCCCGCCCCACATGCCGCCGCAGTCGATCTGCATCTGGTTGTAGGCCGGCAGCGGAGTCGTCCACACATTCGCGCAGCGGAACGCGCGGTCCTGCGGATTGTGCCCCACCATCGGGTAGCCGACGACGGTCACCTGGTTGACGAACCCCGGTGTACGGGCGAGGGTGTTGGCGCCCACGACGTCCTGGACGTTCCGGCCGCCGTTCTCCTTCAGGCTCGCGAAGGCGAAGTCCAGATCGGAGTTGGCGCTTCTGTCCGCGGCGTACTGCGAGTCGCGGAACCACTCCTTGACCGGCCACACGCCGAACTGCTGCTCGCTCGCCGTCTTGGCGGAGTCGTACATGGGGACGAACGCGGCGTTGTCACCGAGACAGTGACCCGCGGTGAGGATGAGGTTGTGCCCTCCGCTCTGCACCACGCTCGCCGTGCAGGAGTGGGCCTTCATGCCCTTGTCCGTGTGGAAGAGGGTGCCGACGGACTTGATGCCCTTGAAGTGGTCACCGTCGACGGCGGCCGCACCCGACCGCTTCTTGCGCGGTGCCGTCCAGCCCTTCGGCTGGCCGACCCGGCCCGAGGGGTCGGTGGCGGAGGCCATGCGCTCGGGCGTCCAGAACCGCATGGCGTCCTGAACTGTCCAGTCGGCGTTGGCGGTTCCCTTGCCGGTACCGGTACCGGTACCGGTGCTGGTGCTGTTGCCGTTGCCGGTGTCCTTGGCCTTGCTCTTGCCCTTGGCGGACAGCGACGGCGTGCTGGACGTCGAAAGCTGCGGCGTGGGGGCGGTCTTGCCGATGGGTGCCGGCTTGGCTGCCGCGGACCCGGTGGGCGTCGGGGTCGGGGCCGGTGTGGCGGCCTGTGCTGTTGCCGCATGGCCCAGCAGCAGTGCGCTGCACAGTGTGGCGGCAGCGGTGAAACGTATTCGTCTGGTGAGCAAGTGCATTGACTCCGGATCAGGCATGCCGAGCGGCCAGGTCGGGCCGGCTTGCGGGCATGCGCGAGAATGAAGGCCGTCGCGCAGTGCGAGGCGCAACTGCGTCATACCGCACAGAGTTGTCAGTCGTGCGAGACTCGTTCTGGGGCCTGAAGCGGGGCTGGAGTGGGACCGAAGACGGTCAAGTCCCCAACGGCAACTGGGTGTCCCTGGGGGGCGATTGCCCACCCTGGGCAGGCGCGGCCACCTCGAACGAGCTGGTCCACATCACAGCGCACCCCCCGATGCGTTCCCCCGTACCGCCGAGAGGCGGCATCGACTCGACCGTGGTCAGCGGCCGTTGCCCTCATGATCGCACGGTTCGTCGCGAGGTGTACATCTTGTAAAGGGGTGCACACCCCACCTCCATGAGCCGCTCCGGCGCCCTACCGCGACCGAGGTGAGCCCAGATGGATGGTGATGCCGCACACCTGCGCACGCACGTGTCGGCCATGCACGTCGCTCATCTCCACGAAGGTGCCGTAGTCGCCGCTCGCGGGGTGCGGTACCCGCACATCGATACGGGGGTCGTCGTCGGCCGGAATGAAGCAGCTCCCGCGGGGAGAGGCGGAGGTCTCGTAGAAGAGCGGGAATTCGACCTCGTGGCCGTGGTTCAGCACCAGCCGGATCGGCGTGGTGGTCTTCGGCTCCGACGAGACCGACGGCCCCTTGCCCACGTAGACGTTGAGATCCGGGTTGCCGTCGAGGGCGCAGGGAGTGGTGCCGGGGTTGGTAGCGCTCAGCATGGCCGCCGGTGCTTTGTCCGACGTGCCGGCGAGACGGGTCAGCTTCCAGCGCAGCTGCTCGGTCCGGCAGGCGGCCGCTCGTGAGGCGCCTGCCGGCGCCGACGGAGATGCCGGCGTCTGTGACGGTTCGGTGGTCGTCGGTGGCGCCGTCGTCCGTGACGGCCCGGTTGTCGGCTGTGCGGCGACGTGGTCGCTGCCGCCACCACAGCCCGCGACAGCCAGAGCCACCACCAGACTGATCGCCGAGACCGCCGCAGTCCGCCGTGTCATGCGAACATCCCCCTGGTGAGGTCACTCCTGCGGGGGCCGGGCGCCTCCGCTCCTGCCTCCCGGACAGGGAGATGCGAACGCCCCCGAGCAGGTTGCCTACGCGTTCTTGGGCTCGGCCTGCTGGACGACCTCGAAGGACCACAGGGTCGAACCCGTGGCGGCGGGCTTCGGCTTCTCGCCGCCCTCCTCGCCACCGCCCTGGTGTGCCGCCTTCATGGGGCCCTCAAGCCAGGCCTGGAAGGACTCCTCGTCGCGCCAGCGCGTGTAGACGAGGTAGTTGTCGGTGCCGTCGACGGGGCGGAGAAGTTCGAACCACTCGAAGCCGTCGGAGCTCTCCACGGCGTGGGCCCGGTGCGCGAACCGCTTCTCCAGCGTCTCCCGCTGCTCGGCCGGGACGGTCAGTACATTGATCTTGACTACGCTCATGACCCCATCCTGCCGCAAGGGTGATCAGGAGCGCGTCAGTGACCTGGTGGTGGTGCGGGGAGCCCGGTGATGGTGCGGGGAAAGGGAAACCCCCCGGCAATCCCGGTAATCCCCAGCAATCCCCAGCCGTCCCCGGCAATCCCCGGAGGTTCCCCTGACGGTCCCTTAGGGGATGTCACAGGTCGGCCGCAAAGCCGGGCCCGGACGCCCGGGCCCCGCACGTCACTCTCCGGGACCAGGTACGTTCGATGACGTGGCTGGATTCAGGATCGGACGTGGGGGCCGGGACAACCGCACCCCCCAAGGACAGCAGGCGCCGCAGGGACCGTCGTACGGCCGACGCGGACCGCAGCGGGGGCAGCCCGCGGGACCGTCGTACGGGCAGCCCGCGGGGCCCTCGCACGGCTACCCGCAGGCGCCGCAGCGGCCGTACCCGCAGCAGTCGTACCCGCACCGGGGGCAGCAGCCGTCGTACCCCCAGCAAGGGCAGCCGTATCCCCAGCAGGGACAGCCGTACGGCCGGTCCGGGCAGTCGTACGGCTATCCGGGCCCGGCCGAGGACGGACCTGAGTACTTCGGCGACGACGGCGGCCACCCGGCCGGCGCCCCGGGGCAGGACCCGTACGCGGCCAACAACCCGGGCCACACCCAGGCGTTCTCGATCGACGAGGCCGCCGGCTACACCCAGGGCTCGACCTACCAGGCCGGTTCGACCGCCGCGCCCGCGGCCCCGCTGGGCCCACCGCTGCACTGGAAGGAACTGCTGAAGGGGATCATCTTCTCCCCGAACCAGACCTTCCTGCGTATGCGGGACTACACGATGTGGGCCCCTGCGCTCATCACCACCTTCCTCTACGGCCTGCTGGCCGTCTTCGGCTTCGACGGCGCCCGCAAGGACGCGATCGGCGCCACACTCTCCAACGCGGTGCCGATCGTGCTGATCACGACGGCCGTGATGGTGCTCGGCCTGTTCATCCTGGGCGTGGTCACGCACACCCTGGCCCGTCAGCTCGGCGGCGACGGCGCCTGGCAGCCGACGGTCGGCCTGTCCATGCTGATCACGGCGCTCACCGACGCACCCCGCCTGCTGGTGGCCATGTTCGCCGGGGGCAACGCCACCTTCGTCCAGCTGCTCGGCTGGGCCACCTGGATCGGCGCGGGCGCCCTGCTGACCCTCATGGTCTCCCGCTCCCACGACCTGCCCTGGCCGAAGGCGCTGGGCGCGTCCGCGATCCAGCTCATCGCGCTGCTGTCGATAGTGAAGCTGGGTACGTTCTAGCTCTTCCGGGCATACGAGCCTTTCCGGGCATACGAGAGGGCCCCCGGCGCTGCAGCCGGGGGCCCTCTCACATGCCCGGTGGAACCACTCGCCGCGGCTCAGGCGTCCAGCACCTGCCCGGCCCGCTTCACGACGGGCGGCTCGACGCTCCACGGGAAGTTGATCCAGTCGTCGGTCCGCTTCCAGACGTACTCGCACTTCACGAGGGAGTGGGACTTCTCATAGATCACCGCGGAGCGCACCTCGGCGACAGTGTCGAGACAGAAGTCGCGCACGAGCTTCAGCGTCTTGCCGGTGTCGGCGACGTCGTCGGTGATCAGCACCTTCTTGTCGGAGAAGTCGATCACGTTGGGGACGGGCGCGAGCATGACCGGCATTTCCAGGGTGGTCCCCACCCCGGTGTAGAACTCCACGTTCACCAGGTGGATGTTCTTGCAGTCGAGGGCGTACGCGAGCCCACCCGCGACGAACACGCCACCCCGGGCGATGCTGAGCACGATGTCGGGTTCGTACCCGTCGTCGGCGATGGTCTGCGCCAGCTCGCGGATGGCGGCGCCGAACGCCTCGTAGGTCAGGTTCTCCCGCACGCCCTGCGTGTCACTCATGCCGCTGTCGCCCTCATACCTGGGTCCGATGGAAATTGACGAAGGACCGCGAGGCGGTCGGCCCGCGCTGCCCCTGGTAGCGGGAGCCGTAGCGCTCACTGCCGTAGGGGAACTCGGCGGGCGAGGACAGCCGGAACATGCACAGCTGGCCGATCTTCATCCCCGGCCAGAGCTTGATCGGGAGCGTGGCGAGATTGGACAGCTCAAGGGTGACATGCCCGCTGAAGCCGGGGTCGATGAACCCGGCGGTGGAGTGGGTGACCAGCCCCAGCCGCCCCAGCGAGGACTTCCCCTCCAGCCGCGAGGCAAGATCGTCGGGCAGCGTGATGACCTCGTACGTCGAGGCCAGCACGAACTCCCCGGGGTGCAGAATGAACGGCTCGTCGCCGTCCGGCTCGACCAGCCGGGTCAGATCGGGCTGCTCGACCGAGGGGTCGATGTGCGGGTACCGGTGGTTCTCGAACACCCGGAAATACCGGTCCAGCCGTACGTCGATGCTCGACGGCTGCACCATGGTTTCGTCATAGGGATCGATCCGTACCCGCCCGGCGTCGATCTCGGCCCGGATGTCCTTGTCTGAGAGAAGCACGTAGCGAGGATACGCAAGGCGCGCGGAGCCGTGACAATCGTGACGACCCCGCGCTCCTGTGTAACCGGCTGCCTGCCGGTGTTACGGCCGCTTGCCCGCGCAAGCCTGCTTGCGTCTGTTACCGGTGTGACCGGTGTGACCGCTGCTGCCTGTCGCCGTCTGCTGCCCGTCTCTGTCCGCTACGGCTCCCGCCCGCTAGCGCTTCTCCAGGGCGACCGGCACCACACTGCGGAGCCGGGCACACCGGGGACACCTCATGAGCCGACCGGGGCCGAGCCGACCGGCCTGCTGCATCGGGAACGAAGCGGTGCTGAAGACGTGCCCGTCCGCACAGCGGACGACGGTGCGTTCCATCAAGTCCCTTAAGTCCCTTCCCCAAGAGCCTCGTCGGGCCTACCCGCGCCCTGACGATAAAAGCCACATTACGGGATTAAAGAGAGGACTCTCCAGGCGGCACTCCGGCCCCACCCGACCCCTCCGCCAGGCCTCCACGGTACGCCCCAACTCACCCTGCCCGCAGCCGGATCCCACCCCTGAAACAGACTCAGACCCCAGGGTCCGGGCACCAGGGGTCTGCGATGATGTACAGTGAGCAACAAGGACTCCGCGAGGATCATGTCCGTACTTACGCGGGTGTAGTTTAATGGTAGAACATCAGCTTCCCAAGCTGAGAGCGCGAGTTCGATTCTCGTCACCCGCTCTTCTTGAAGCCCCAGGTCAGCAGCCTGGGGCTTACTTGTTGTCCAGACCTTTTTTCGACCTCCGCACCCTCCACGCACCTTGAGATAGGGCACGCGGAGAGCACGGGGACCCTCGGCGCATTGGCCGCCGCCCGCTCTCTCTTCTCAACTGCGCAGCCTGGCATGCACCTTGGCGCACGAGGCCCTGGCCGGACACGAGCCAAAGCCATCAGCCCGCCGTTCCCTTGACAAGGGGCGGGAGATTCGGAGCACGCGGGCGCGACCAGCTGCCGGACCGCCATCATGTTTCATTTGTTGCGTTTACTTCGCTTGTTTCGAATAATGGGCATTACGCAGATTCGACGCCCGCCTCCCACACCGACAGGGGCGCACCATGACCAAGACAGACATCCGGCCCGTGAAGCTGCCCCCAGAGAAGGCTGCGGCCGCAGCTCTCGCGCTCTCGCGGGTCCGCAGCTACCTGGCGGCACACCAGGACCTCGCCGAGATCACCGTGACGGTCGAGGACGGCGAGCGCGAGCCCCTCGCCCTGCCCCGCGAGGCTGTGGAACTGCTCGCCGGCATGCTGGCCCACCTGGGGGCCGGCCGCGCCGTCTCCGTCGTACCGTCCGACGCCGAGCTCACCACACAGCAAGCGGCAGACATGCTCAACGTGTCACGGCCATTCCTGATCGGACTGCTCGAAGCCGGAGAAATCGAGTACCGAACCGTCGGCACACACCGGCGGATCACCGCGTCGTCGCTCCTTCAGTACAAGCGCAAGGACGACCAGCGGCGCCGCGAAGCCGCCGACGAGCTGACCCAGCTCGGCCAGGAAATGGGAATGATCTAAGCCCATGGCCTTCGTCGCCGTCTACGACGCCAACGTCCTCTATCCCAGCACCCTGCGCGACATCCTCATCCGAATCGCACAGGGCGGCCTCGTCCAAGCCAAGTGGACCGATCAGATCCTCGACGAGACGTTCCGCAACATCCTCAAAGACCGCTCGGACATCCCGCCCGAGAGGCTCGACCGCTTGCGCACGCTGATGAACGGCGCGGTCCGGGACTGCCTGGTCAAGGGATACGAGCCGCTGATCGATGCCGAGGAACTGCCAGACGCGGACGACCGGCATGTCCTAGCCGCGGCAGTCCGAGCCAAGGCACAGATCATCGTCACCTTCAACCTGAAGGACTTCCCTGCCGATGCCCTGGCCCGCTGGGACGTCGAAGCTGTGCACCCGGACGCCTTCCTGGAAGCACAGATCGACCTGGCCCCACAGGTCGTCTACGGCGCTGTGCAGAGGATCGCGGATAGCTGGCGAAAGCCTCCAGGCACAGTGGACGACGTAATCACGAGGCTGGAACGGCAGGGCCTGGTCGCCTCAGCGGCAGCCTTACGAACGCTTGCCATCACGCCCTGACTGCCGTTCCCAAGTACACAACGGGCGGTGGCGTGCACACCCCGCTGCGTTCGTCAGCCGACGCACGGGCAGGCCCACGGTACGGACGCGGCACCACGCTACTGGCAAGCACATGGGGCTCGGCTTCACCTACATCGTCATCCACTCAGGAACGACAATCACGGGGAATCGCGGCGCCTGGTTCACCCTCCCCTGCCGGGAGCACCTGTACCCCATCGGAGGGCACTGGGAAGGCGTCACCCGATTCGGGGTCCCACAGTGTCACCTCACCACCGACCACGCCGAACGTGCCGTACACCCGCTTGGGGTCCAATCGATGCCCGTAGAGCGGCAGTTCGGCCAGGGGGCCGATCGGAGTGACACAGACTGGTTGAGGCGGCGATCGGGAGAAGCAGGCGCAGCGTACGGTGGCAGAACAGGGGCCCCACGTAGCCCCAGCAGGCCAGTAAGACCAGCGTCAGCGCCGCCGAGATCCCCAACACGTACACCGAGGCCAGGAACTGCCACACCTCCGCAACGTCCATCTCCTCCGCGCGGACATGGAACGCGGCACCGTAGAACGTGAAGAGCACAGGGCTGAGCCCGCCGAGTGCCGGAACAACCACCGGCAACAGAGCGACAAACACCGCTACCAGAAACGGTCTCCGGCTACCCGCGCGGGCCAGGCGTCGGATACCGCCCGTGACGAACACCGCGCCTGCCAGGAGGAGGTGCAGGTGTAGAGCAGCAGTGGGACCGCTAATCCAGGTCACCCAAGCCGTGACCGTAAAGAGCGCTCCACTGGTCGCCAGCGCCACCAACCATGCGTGACTGCGACGGCGCCGGTGGACCGCCACTTCCTCGTCCCGCAGGGCGTCACCCCCGTCCCCGGCTGCCGTGCGACGGCCGTCCGACGTGAGCGGGCTGGCACGGCGCCGACGGACGATACGGCGTCGGCGGACGAACGGAAGCATGATGGCCGCGCACCACCAAGTCAGCAGCGCCCACGCCACCAGCGCAGGCAGAGCCAGCCACCAAGGCCCAGAAGCAGCCGGGATGCCGAGCACCCCCGCAGCCCAACTCAGCGCTGTCGCCCTCACAGCCCACCGGTGGCTTTCGCCCACCCTGGTCCGGCGCATTCCGTCGTGTGCCCGCACCCGACGCGGAAACGGGGGACGCACTCGACCCTCACCAGCGTGCCGCTCGGCCTCCTCCAACGAGCCGAAGAGCACTGTCCCGGTGTCACGCAACCCCACGCGCCGCTCCAGATTGAACAACCACCGTAGCCAGCAATTGGCGTGCGTTCTGGGCGGTGCACAGACGAACCAGTGTGGTTCCTGGCGACGCTGCCTCCGGCGCATCCGCGCGCTCACGGGCCGCAGATCAAGCTCGGCACCGTCCGCGAGGTCCTCGACCTCCTGGACCGCCCCTCTGCTTGCACGGTCCCCTCCCTTCAACGGGAGTCGATCTTCCCTGGCTGTCAGGGACTTCAACACTGATGGGCGGAAGTGACGCTGACCCAGCACTGTCGTAGCGCGGCTCCCTCACGAGCCGGTGTGTGCACTCGCGACGCGGCATCTGATCCAGGCAGGAGAGCGAGTCGAGCCTGGCACTTCAGCCATAGCGCGCACCCAACACGCCGCCGGTCCACGACGCCGTGCCCATAGCGTGCCCGGAAGGGCGGACAACCACGGTCAGCAGCGGGGCGAACCGACCCTCATGACCTCGCCGAGGAGACACTGTCTGCCCAGGTCAGAGACCTTATAGTCCGCCTGCAGACCAGCTGTTCGCAGCAGAGCAGCAGACTGCCTGGGCGACCGGTTCGACAGGCAGCCGGGGCAGGGTCCACTTCAGCTCGGCGTCGTTGATCTTCGGGTGGGTGACCTCGACCAGGACGGCCGCGGAGGTGATGACCGGCAGGTGGGTGTCACGGGCGGCCGTCAGCCACTGCACCGGGGAGTCGCACTACAGCGACTCGGCCAGGCCGCTGCGGTGGGCGAAGACGACGAGCTGGGCGCGGTCGCGGGCGCCGACCTTGACCATGGCGCGGTTGACGTGGGTCTTGACGGTGGCGGGGCTGAGGATGAGCTGCGCGGCGATCTCGTCGTTGGACAGCCCGGTCGCCACGAGCGTGGTGATCTGCCGTTCCCGCTCGGTGAGCGCCTCCAGACCGCGGCGGGCCGTTTCGTCCGGGGGCCGTGGCATGGCCGGGGTGGCGAGGAAGCGGCTGATGAGGGTTCTGGTCGCGGTGGGGGAGAGCAGTGCGTCGCCGCGGCTGACCGTACGGATGGCTTGGAGCAGTTCTTCCGCGTCGGCGCTCTTGCCCAGGAAGCCGCTGGCTCCGGCGCGCAGTGCCTCGAAGACGTACTCGTCGATCTCGAAGGTGGTCAAGATCAGGACCTTCACCCCGGCGAGGTCCTGGTCCCCGGTGATCAGGCGGGTCGCGGCGAGGCCGTCGAGGACGGGCATGCGGATGTCCATAAGGACCAGGTCTGCCTTGGCGGCCTTGGCCAGGCGCACCGCCTCGCGCCCGTCGCCGGCCTCGCCGACCACCTCCAGGTCCGGCGCCGGCTCGATCAGGGCCTTGAAACCGGTGCGCACCACGGGCTGGTCGTCGGCGATGACTACACGAATGGTCACGGGGCGGGCTCCGGGGCGAGGTCGAGGGGCTGGTAGGGCAGCTCCGCGGTCACCTGGAACGTACCGTCCGGGCATGGGCCCGCGGTGAAACGGCCGCCGAGAGCTAGGACCCTCTCGCGCATGCCGACGATGCCGTGCCGGCCACCCGGGAGGTACCCACCACCGGGTTCGCGCGTGTCCGCCACTGTGCTCCCGGCCGCGAGGTCGTCGACGGTGATGCGCAGTTCGTGGCGGTCGTAGCTCAGCGTCAGGCGTGCCTGCCGCCGGCTGGAGTGCTTGTAGACGTTGGTCAGTGACTCCTGGATCACGCGGTACGCGGTGAGGTCGGCCGCCGGTGCCAGAGCGATGGCGGTGCCTTCGATGCGGCAGTCGATGTCCAAGCCGGAGGCGCGCAGTGAAGCAAGCAGCTCGTCGAGGCCGTCCAGGCCGGGTGCGGGGATCGCGGTGGGGGCGACGGGGTCTCCCGGCTGTCGCAGCAGGCTGACGGTGTCGCGTAGCTCCCCGAGGGCCTTGCGGCTGGCGGACTTCACGTGGGCGATGGCCTCGCCGGCCGCTGCGGCGTCGCGGTCGAGCGCCTGCCCGGCGACGTTGGACTGCACGCTGATCAGGGCGAGCTGGTGTCCGACGCAGTCGTGCAGGTCGCGGGCGATACGCAGCCGCTCCTCGGCGATCCGGCGTCGCGTGTCCTGCTCGCGTTCGCGTTCGGCGCGCTCGGCGCGCTGCTCGACCTCGGCGAGGTAGGCGCGGCGGTTGCGGGAGGAGTCGCCGGCCGCGATCGCCAGCCCGCCGAGTGCGATGAACGCCAGGTTCTGCGGTCCCAGCAGTGCCGGCTTGTGCACCGCGTGGATGAGCGCGAGCGCGGCCACCGCGCCGCCGCCGAGAAGCAGCCCAGGGCGGCGTTCGACCAGATCGGCGACGGTGTACAGGGCAATCAGCGGGGCGAGCAGGACCAGCACCCCGCCAGTGCCACCGCTCTCCGCGAGGAACACCTCCGCGGCTACGGCGCTGACCGCCAGGGTCGCCAGTGGGCGACGGCGTCGTCCGGCCAGCACCCCGCAGGCGAGCGCGGCGGCGAGCGCCACGGTGCGGTTGCCTCTGGCGGTGCCGGAATGCCCGGCGAAGGCGGTCAGCACGGTGGCGGCGAAAACGGCCAGGGCGATCGCCACGTCCGCCAGATGTGCATGACGGCGGGCGGCGCGACGCAGGTGGCCGAAGGCGTTCATGCCTTCACGATAGGCAGGCACGCCCGTACTGCCGTCGGCCGTGCGCGGCAGCACGGAATACCGCGGTCGCGGTACAGGGCCGCGTGGGGACCGCGTGCGCAGTAGCCGCGGTTGCCGTACCAGGGCGACGACATACGGCGGGCGCGTCGGGAGGGTGATGACGGCGTCCGGGTGCCGGGCGCCGTCAGCCAATTCCTTGACGCCACCGAAACGGAGAACCCCGATGCACCCGACCCATGTGCCGATGCCACGCCGGAGGACACGATGAATGGCGGCATCACGATTGACGGCCTGACCAAGAGGTACGGCGCCGTGACCGCGGTCGACCGGCTCACCTTTGACGTGGAGCCCGGGGTGGTGACCGGCTTCCTCGGCCCGAACGGGGCCGGCAAGACCACTACTCTGCGCATGCTCCTGGGCTTGGTGACGCCCACCGCGGGCCGGGCCCTGATCGACGGCCGCGACTACGCCGAGCTGCGCGAGCCGAGGCGGGTTGTCGGTGCAGTGCTGGAGGCAACCGGGTTCCACCCCGGTCGGCGCGGCCGCGATCACCTGCGGATCCTCGCCCAGGCCGGGGGCATCCCGGGCTCGCGGGTGGAGGAGGTGCTGGACCGGGTCGCTCTGGCCGATGCAGCGCACCGGCGGGTGGGCGGTTATTCGCTCGGTATGCGCCAGCGGCTGGGCCTGGCCTCCGCCCTGCTCGGCGACCCGAAGGTGCTCATCCTCGACGAACCCGCCAACGGGCTTGATCCGGCGGGCATGGCCGACCTGCGGGACCTGCTGCGGGAGCTGGCCGGCGAAGGCCGCACGATCCTGATGTCCAGCCACGTGCTGAGCGAGGTGTCGCAGACCGTGAACCGCGTGGTCATCGTCGCTGGCGGCACCGTGCGCTACGCGGGCCCCTTGAGCGAGCTGACCGCAGCGAAGGGGGAGACGCTCGAATCCGCGTTCCTCCGACTCACGTCGAGCCCCGACAACGACCCCGCGACCGGCACCACGACGGCACCGGCCCGCAGCTGAACGCGAGGAACGAACGACATGCACACCCTGATCCGCACCGAGGTGCTGAAACTACGCACCGTCCGCAGCCCATGGCTGCTCCTGGCCGCATCCCCTCTGCTGGTGATCGCCGGTGTCAGCGGTCTGGTCGTCTCCAGCAAGAAGACACTCGATACGGCCGCGCAGAGCAGCGCGCTCGCGCACGTGGGACTGACCTCGATCCTCACGCTGGTCTTCGGGATCCTCGCGGTCGCCGGAGAGTACCGGCACAAGACAATCACCGACACCTATCTGAGCACTCCCGCACGCGGCCGCGTCATCGGCGCGAAGCTCCTGGTCCACGCGGTCTTCGCAGCCGCATCCGGCGTGCTGAGCAGCCTCGTCGGCCTCGGCATCGCCGCCGCCTGGTGGGCGGACAAGGGCGTCTCCTTCACGTGGACCGACTCGCAGATGTGGGCCACGATCGGCGGTGGCATCGCCTGGAACGCGGCGTTCGCCGCCATCGGCGTGGGAGTCGGCGCCCTCATCCGCAGCCTCGTCGGCGCGATCGCCGTCGCCCTGGCGTGGGTCGCCCTGGTCGAAGGCATCGTCGGTCAGCTGATCGGCAACCTCGCCCGCTGGCTGCCGTTCAACGCCGGCCAGGCGCTCGGCGCCGGAGCCAAGGCCATGACGACCGGGGACCTGCTGCCACGCTGGGGCGGC
Organism: Streptomyces roseochromogenus subsp. oscitans DS 12.976; assembly: GCF_000497445.1. Classification (NCBI taxonomy): domain Bacteria; kingdom Bacillati; phylum Actinomycetota; class Actinomycetes; order Kitasatosporales; family Streptomycetaceae; genus Streptomyces; species Streptomyces roseochromogenus. The sequence goes on from NZ_CM002285.1 coordinate 4,421,633, forward strand.
GGCGCCGTCCTCGCCGTCTACACGCTCGTCTTCGCGGCTCTTGCCGTCACCACGAGCATGCGCCGCGACGTGTCCTGACCCCGCCGCACAGATGCCGCTCGGTCCTGTGCAAGCGAATACCAGACGTGCACCAGCCGTCCGCCAGGAAGACTGACCGACATTCCGCGCTGCTTCGTTTCCGTCCGTGCGGCGGAAGAATACAGAGATCATTATCGGGCCCATGAGGAAAGTCGACGCCAGCGGCATATGCATACGCGGAGATTCGATGGAGAAGGAAATGCCGAGCACGTTCGAATTTACCAAGCCTTCATTTCCTTCACGAAATGAAATGCACGGATTGGGGCAGGGAGGCCCGTTCTCACAGCCGGGTGTGGAGTGAATGTGAGGCAATGAAACGAGCGATTAACTGACGTGTAGCGGTCCGGAAGCCTCGTCTCGGTGCACTCCTGGGCACTGCCTTTCACGCACAGCGTCAGGAGGGGTCATGTCCTTGTTCGCCAGGGCGTCCTGGCCGGGAGACCACCGCGACGAGATCGTGGCCGGCGTACTGGTCACGGCGGTGATCGTCGTACTCGGGTACGCCTCGGGCATCGGTACGCCGGCGTCGACGGCCCTCGGCACCGCCGCGGCGCCGACCCAGCCGGCTCCGTCCGCGTCCGCCGGTCCGGCGCAGGGCACGGCCTCCGGGAATTCCGGCGGCGATATGGGCGACGGCATGGGGGCCGATTCGCCGGGGGATTCCTGGGCGGGAGGCACCGGTGCCGGAATTCCCGTCGTCAGCGGGACGTCATCCGGCGGCGGGAACGGCAGTCCCGGCACGGACGGCGGAGACGGTGGTTCCGTGCCGATGCCCGGCCCGTCCGGTTCGCCCGCACCGAATCCGTCTTCCAGTTCCCTCCCGTCGCCGTCACCGTCGAGTGGTTGCCGGGAGAGTGAGGTGCACCTGGTGCAGCCGCTGCTGAGTGGCACGCTCGCCTCGGTGACCGGCCTGCTGAACGGGCTTCTCACGCCGGACTCCTCCGGAGGTACGGCATCCCCGGCTCCCGCTCCGGCCGCTACATCGCCGTGTGTCGGTGTCGCCTCGTCGCCGTCGGTTCCGCCGGGGGTGCTTCCGGAGGTGCTTCCGTGAGACGCCACGTCCCCTCCCTGACCACCGCCGTCCTCGGCTCCCTCCTCGCCCTGCTGCTGTGCGCGCCCGCCGCCTCCGCCCATACGGAGCTGGAGTCCTCCGCCCCCAAGGACGGCACCCGGCTCGTCCATACGCCGGCCACGGTACGGCTGACCTTCAGCGAACCCGTCGACCTGCCCGACGTCCACATCACCTCGGACGGCGAACGACTGGCGGTGTCCAGATCCGGTCACGGTGATGGCGACGGCGGAGACAGGGCGGTGGACGTCGCCGTCCCGGAGATGACCGGCCGAAGCCGGCTCCTCCTGACTTGGCAGGTGCGCGATATGGAGGACGGTCATCCGACCTCCGGCGCGCTCTCCTTCCCCCTCACCGCGACAGCGAAGGACACCTCCGGATCCGACACCGCCTCGGCGCCCATGCCTTCCGACGGCGTGCGCACGGTGTGGGCGGCAGTCCGCTGGGCCGGATACCTCGCCCTCGCTCTGTACGTCGGCGGCCTCGCCTTCCTCGCACTCCTGTGGCCGCAGGGCGCCGGGGACCGCCGTACCCGCCGTATCCTCACGCTCGCCTGGGCAGGCGGCCTCGCGACAGGCGTGGTCGCACCGGGACTGCAGGGCGCATACGGCACGATGGGCTCGCTCGGCGATGCCTTCCGGCTCGGCACCTACCGCGATCTGCTGGGCACCGAGGCCGGCATCGTGGCCGCCTGCCGGGTGCTGATGTGGGTGCTCGCCGCCGTCGTGCTGGCCGCGCTCCTGCAGGCCGGTGAGCGAGCCGCCCGCTCACCGGGCTGGCGGGTCGGCGCCCTCGCGGTCGCACTCGGACTGCTGCGCACGACCGGCATGGCCGGTCACAACGGCGAGGGCACGCACCCTGGTTGGGGCGCGGCGGCCGACCTGGTGCATCTGCTCGGCGTGAGTGTGTGGCTGGGCGGGCTGACACTACTACTTCTCGGGGTGCTGCCCAGGCGCCGCCCGGAGGAGCTGTCGGCCGCCGTGTCCGGCTACTCCACCCTGGCCTCCGTCTCCGTCGCGGCGATCGCGGTGGCCGGAGCGGTACTGGCCTGGCAGATCGTCGGCTCGTTCGGTGCCCTGTTCCACACCGGCTACGGCCGTCTGCTGCTGCTCAAACTCGCCGTCCTGGCCGCGGTGTTGCTGATCGCCCAAGGCAGCCGGAGCTGGGTGCGCACCCGGCTCGACATCGCCGTACTGCTGCGCGGTGACCGCGCCACCGTACGGCCCTTCGTCTACTCGGTCGCGGCCGAGACGGGGCTCGTCCTCGTCGTACTCGCCGCCACGAGTCTGCTGGTCACGTCGGCTCCCGGCCGCTGACCGGCCCCTTCCTGCCCCACCCCTGTCACCGGACGAGGAGAGACGCACGAACATGCGTACCGACGACACGACCGCACCCCCGCCGCGCCACCCGCACTCCCGGGTGGGCAACCGGGTACTGCTGGCCACCGGCGTAAGCGCCGGTCTCGCGGCCGTTGCCTGCCTGGGCCTGCTTCAGGCGTCCAGCGGAGCCGCCGTCACGGCCGCCGCCGCGCCGGCCGCCGAGGCCCACTCCATGACCCAGGCCCGGCCGGCCGCGGCCCAGGCCAAGGCTGCCGACCACACCATCGAGATCAAGGACTACAAGTTCGCCCAGCCGACCCTGACCGTGAAGGTCGGCGAGACCGTGAAGTGGGTCAACGAGGACACCGCTCCGCACACGGTCACCACCACCAGCGGCCCGGCGAAGTTCGACTCCGGCACCCTGAACAAGGGCGACAGTTGGTCGTACACCTTCACCAAGACGGGCACGTACAAGTACTACTGCGCCGTCCACCCCGACATGACCGCGTCGATCACTGTCGTCGCCGCGGACGGCGGCGGCAGCGGGGGCGGTACGGGCGGGTCGACCGGCGGTTCCGGCGGAGGATCGACAGGCGGCTCGGGGTCCGGCGGGTCGACCGGAGGCTCCGCGGGTGGCTCCACCGGCGGCAGCACCGGCGGCTCGGGCTCCGGCGGCTCCACGGGCGGGCACAGCGGCGGCTCGACCGGCGGCAGCGGCTCCGGCGGCACGAGCGGCGGCGAGCAGTGCCACAGCGTCCAGCAGGTCCTCCTGCCGATCCTCCAACACATCGACAAGGCTCACCTGGAGGAGTCCCCCGGCCAGCAGGTCCAGGACGCGCTGAAGCTCGACAGCTACCTGAAGATGCACACCGCCTGGCTGGAGTCGGTCCTCACCCCGGCTGTCGACGGCGGCGGAGCCGTCGCCGACGACACGCTCACCGTCATCCTCCAACACGTCAACTCCGCGCACCTGGAGGAGCCGCTGGGCCAGCAGATCGCAGACATCCTCAACCCCGACCAGTACGTCAAGACGCACACCGTCTGGGCCGAGCACCTGCTCGCGCCCACCGAGGACTACCTCACCAACTCCTGCTGACGCCAGGGCGGTCAGACGTGACGGGCCGGCCGAGTCACAGTCGGCCGGCCCGCCACTACCGCCATTGTCCCTGTCGCCGTCAGGTGCCCGCCACGAGCCCGAGGTACCGCCATGACCACCGACTTCCCGCCCACGCAACAGCTTCCAGCACACCCGTCGCCCACGGCGGTCCCACCCGCGGCCGCAGGCCCGGACCGCCTGCCACGTCCTGGCACGTACGCAGCCACCGCGAACAGATGCGTCGCCGAACTCACCTACCGCATAGGTCCGTTGACCACCTTGCGCCGACGCGCCGGCATCGAGCGGGCTGCGCTGACCGTCGCCCCGGACCCCGAGGACTGTGTCCTGCGCCTCGTGCTCGGCGGCGACGCGCTCGGTGGCGAACTGCTCACCTTCACCGGTACCGCGCTCGAGCCGGTCGCCGGAGGAACGCGGCTGCGCCTGCCCGGCCACCTCGGCACGGGCGACGCCTCGATGGAGCCCCTTCCCGCCACGCTGCTGCTGCGCGTCGTCGAACACGCCGACGACCGTCTGCTCGTCGTCGGCACGACACGCGTCCCGTACGGCCCGCTGCGCCGCACGACCGGATTCGCCCTGTCGCGGACCCGCCCCGCACGCCACCTCTGCCTGCTCCTCGCCGCGGAGTTCACATGCGCCCCCTGACCGCCCGGCTTCGGCCCGCCCCCGCCGTACGCCTCCTGCTCGCCACGCTGCTCCTGACGGGCAGCGGCACCGTCCTGGCCACCAGCCCCGCGCAGGCCGCCTCCTCGTACCGCGTCGTGATGTCCGGCTACGCCTTCGGCCCGCGCGCCCTCACCATCACGGCCGGCTCCAACGTCACCTGGGTCAACCAGGACCAGGCTCCTCACGACGTGGAAACCACCTCCGGGCCGGAGTCGGTGCACTCCCCGCTGCTGAACAAGGGCGGCACCTGGAGCCACACCTTCACCACCCCCGGCACCTACGGCTACGTCTGCACCGTGCACCCCGGCATGACCGCCCAACTCATCGTGAAACCCGCCACCGCACCCACCCCCACCAGCCCCCCTGCCACCCACGAGCACTCCGGATCCACCCCCACCGCCACACGGTCCGCCCCTGCACCGACTCCGACCGCACACACCAGCCACAGCCACTCCGCCGCCGCACCCCCAGCAGGCACCCCCTCCACCTCCCCGACAGCGGCCGCCGCCGTGGCCCCGCCCATCCCACAGGCAGCCTCCGCGACCCGCCCCCTCGACCCCCTGCTCCTCCTCGCCGGGGTCGTCGCCGGGGTCGCCGTACTCTGCCTGCTCCTGGTCGGCTCCCGCTCGGCCAGCGCAGACACCCGCGGCGGCGGCACTGCCGCTTCGGGCTGACTTCACACCCTGCGCAGGAGGACGAGGGGGACGGCGAAAGGAGGTGTCACCGCACACGCAGCCCGGGCCGGACCACTGTCAGTCGGCGCCCGGCCCAGGCGAGCGGGCAGCGTCGCGGGCCCGGCTCTCCGGATCGTGCACGATGGCCGTCACGGCATCGAGGTCGGTGCGCTGCCCGTCCAGCAGGTCCGCCTCCGTGGTCCAGCCCCTGCGGCTCGTGTCACCGCGGTACGCCGACTCGACGAGCGCGACCAGCGCGGGTATGTCGTCGGCGGTGGCGATGCGGCAGGTCAGCATCCGCTGTCACGCCCCGTCTTCTCGGCCGCGAGCAGCCGCTGGCGCGCGCCAGCGAGACGCTCCAGTGTGGCGACACAGGAGCCACGTTGGCGCAGCAGGGAGGCGCCCTCTCCGGTGAAACGCCGGCACATGCCCGTGTGCGCGGCGTACACCTCGGCCAGGGTCTCCCGCAGTGATGCGTGGGCTTCCCGGACAGGCGGCGCGGTGTGCAGGGCGGCCAGCGAGCCCCACGTTCGCAGCGCGTCGACGAGGACCCGATGGTCCGCCGACCACAGGCCGGAGAAGCCCGTCATGCCGTCCTCCCCCTGCGACATCATGGAGGGACGTATCGACTCCTCGTAGTCCTGGGGGCTGAACGCGGCCGTCAGACGCAGGGCCGCGACACACGCCGTCAGGAATGCGTCCGCGGTCCGGACGCCGAGAACCGTCTCTGCGGTGTCGTCGGGGTGCGCGGCGGCGGCGTGCCGCAGGCCCACGACCGCCCCTTGGATGAGCACGAAGAACAGACGGTGTCCGAGAATCCAGGACTCCTCGGTCGACCACGACGCGGGGGGCCTGGGCACGGTCGTACCGGTCGGCGCGGGTGCTCGGCCGACCGCTTGGAAGGCGCGGGCGAGGCGAGGCTCTTCGGCGGTCCCTGGGATGGTGGAGCACGTGGTTGTCAGCGCCCGGATGAGCAGATGGGCGGGGTCGCCGCTGGAGCGTTGGACGCCGAAGTACGCGTCGAATGCCGCTTCCTGTTCTTCCGGCAGCCCTACGAGGCATCCGTGAGCAGCGGGCGGGTTGTGCTCAGGCGGGCCGGGTGGGGGCTCGTAGTTCGACCTTGTAGCCGCCCTGTGGGGTGGGTTCGGCGGTGAAGGTGGCGTCGAGCAGTTCGGCGCGTTCTTTCAGGCCGATCAGGCCGTGCCGGGCGCTGGGCAGGGCGACGGACGGGCGGGTGGGGGCGGTGTTGGTGACGGTGACGCCGAAGTGCTGCGTGTCGTGCCACAGACGGACCTCGGCGCGGGCGCCGGGGGCGTGCTTGCGTACGTTGGTGAGGGCTTCCTGGACCGTGCGGTAGACGGTGCGTTGGGCGGTTGTGCTGATGTCGGGCGGGAGCCCGCCGTTCAGGGTGGTCTGGATGCCGCTGTTGGCGATCAGCTGCTGGAGGTCGGCGAGGGTGGGCTGGGGGCTGAGTTCGGTTTCCTTGCCACCGGAGGCACGCAGCAGGGTGACCATGTGGCGGAGTTCGTCGAGGGTGTTCACGCTCAGGGTGCGGATGGTGCGGGCGGCGTCGCGGGCGTCGGGTTCCTTGGCGGCGACCTGCAGGGCTCCGGCCTGTACGGCGATGAGACTGACCTGGTGGGATACGACGTCGTGCATCTCGCGGGCCAGTTGGGCGCGTTCGCGGGCGAGGACGGTCTGGGCGTACAGGGCGCGTTCGTGTTCGCGGGCCTCTTCTACCTCGACGAGCTGGCGGGCCACGTCCTGTCTGGCCTGGACGAGCTGGCCGAACAGGACCGGGGCGAAGGCCGTGGCGAGCGTGTAGACGAACTCGATGAGCGTCCAGGTCCGGTCGCGGGAGAGCGTGTCGGACAGAGGCCAGGCGAGGGTGGCCGCCGCCGCGTTCAGCAGGGCGCAGCAGGCCAGCAGCGGGCGGTTGCGGGTGCGCGTGGCCAGTGTGTACAGGGCGGCGATCGGCGCGACTGCCACGTCCATGAACAGGGTCATGGGCAGTGTCAGCAGGAAGACGGCCAGTGGAAAGCGCCTGCGCAGGATCAGTCCGGCGCAGCCGAGGGCGGCGCAGGCCCACATGAACGCTGTCGCCTCGCCGTAGAGGTTGATCCGGGCGTCGAGCGCGGCGAGCACGACGAGGCCCGCGTCGACGGCCCAGGGCGGCACTCGCTGCCACAGTGCCTGGCCCGTGCTCATCGCCCGTTGTCCTGTGCCGTGGTGTTGCCGCTGTTGCTGAGCAGTCCGGCCCGCTCCGCGAGGAGCGCCGCCTGGACGCGGCTGGAGACTCTCAGCTTGGTCAGGATCGAGCTGACGTGGTCCTTGACGGTGCCCGCGCTCAGATGGATGCGGGTGCCGATGTCGGCGTTGGACAGCCCTTGGGCGATCAGGACGAGGACGTCACGTTCGCGGTCGCTGAGCAGGCCCACGCGCGCCACGTCCGCGTCCTGGGTCGCGCCCGCCCCCGGATGGCTGCGCAGCAGAGCCCGCGAGGCTTTCGGGGACATCACCACCCCGCCCGCGGCCAGGGTGCGTACGAGCTGGGCGAGTTGTTCGGGCTCTGTGTCCTTGAGCAGGAAGCCCGCGGCTCCCGAGCGCAGCGCGGTCAGGATGTACTCGTCGGTGTCGAAGGTGGTCAGCATGGCCACCGCCGGCGGCTCGGGCAGCGTCTGGATCTCCCCCAGGACGGTCAGGCCGTCCACCTCCGGCATGCGGATGTCGAGGAGCACGACGTCCGGGTGCTCGCGCCGGATCACGTCGGCGGCCTGCGCTCCTTCCGCGGTCGCCACGACCTGGATGCCGTCGGAGGCGTTCAGGATCAGTTCGAAACCGGACCGCACCAGCGCCTCGTCGTCCACCACCACTACCCGGATCACCGGCGTTCCGCCTCACACTCGTCATGACCTGTCCAGCTTCTCGGCGACCCGTACGCCCCGCATAGGCGTGCCCACGTACTCGTACGGTGATCGCTTGCTGTCGACCGTACGTCCTCCGAGGCACCCGGTGGCGCGGCCACTGTGGACACCCGCCACCCGGCAGGGTGGCTCCAGCCGTTCGGGGGGAGCGCTCCGGCCCGTTGGCGAGCAGGTGGGCGAGGCTCGGCGGTGCGCGCCGCATCGAGTACGTGGCCTTCGCCGTGAACGTGGTGCCGCTGTTCGTCTGGGGCCTGCTCGCAGCCCGCGCTGCCGGTCGCACGTGGGGCTCCGCCTTGAAGATCGGCATGGTGGACGCACTGCTCGGGCTTGCGGTCGTGCTGGCCAACGCCTTCATCAAGGCACCGAACGCCTCAGCCGCGGTGCTCAGCAGCACCAGCACGGTCAACATCAGCAGGACGGTGCCGCTCGTGCCGCCCGACGAGAGCCGGTCGACCAGCGTCTTCGTGGCCAGCGGCTGCAACAGCCCCCCGGCGGCCCCGGTCAGCGCGCACCGGTCCGCACGAGGGGCCTGGGAGCCCAGCCCCTTCTTCGACCGTCCGGCAATCGTCGGGTACACCCCCCGAGCCGGACCCTCAGTGGACCAGTGAGGCCGCCCGCGTGGCGAGGATGTGCACCCCTGCTTCGTAGAACTCAGGACGGACGACGAACAGGATGCCGGCGCCCGCCACCAGCGTCAGGCCGAGAAGTTCCAGCAGCCCGCCCCTGCCAGGTGTGGCGTCACGGCCCGGCACGTCGATGTCGGCCGATGCCCCAAGGGCGGTCTCGTGCTCCTTGTCGCGAACATGCTGTGTCATGCCTCCAGCCTGGACGCCCGGCCGCTCTCCGCACATCCGGCGACTGTCGGGTCCGTCCCCGCCGAGTGGCTGGAGAAGACCGGCCTGGGGTGGTAGCCGTCGGGGCCGCGAGGCGGACCCGCCGCAAGCACGGCAGCACCGCGAGACATCGCAGCACTGCGAGACATCGCAGCACCGCATGACACGACATCACCGCGGGACACGCAGGACCGCCAGGCACATCAGTTCCGCGTGGCGACGACCTGTGAGTCCGGCTCGTCAGTCCTCAGGGAGCCCGGGCCGCCCGCAGCCGACGAGGGCGGGCCGGTCAGGGACCGGGCGATGACCACCGAGCCGCCGCCGTGGAGCAGGACGCTGCCGAGCACCGTCAGGGTCATGGCGTACAGGGCGGTGTCGGCGTACGGCCCGTCCGGCAGAGCGTTGAACGCGAGCAGTCCGAACACGATGGAGGTGGTGCCGCGTGGTCCGAGCGCGCCGACCATGAGCCGTTCTCGCCAGGTGAACGTCGAGCCGAGGAAGGCAAGCATGATCGGAAGGATGCGCACGACGGTGAGCGCGGCGACGCAGAGCACGACGGTGGGCCAGTGGATGCCCTCGCCCACGGCGAGCACCACGGCGTTGCCGAAGAAGAACCACATGCACATCGTCATCATCGAGTTGGTGTCCTCGATGAGCTGGAAGTCCGAGGTGTGGGGAGCCGAAGCGCCCCGTCGGCGGACCGGCGCCTGCCGGACGTAGCGGAAGGCGATCCCGCACACGAACGAGGCCACGAAGCCGTTGCCGTTCATCGCCACGGTCACGGTGTAGGCAAGCAGCGGTGTGACCAGCACGACGATCCGCCGGGACTGCTCCGTCATCCACTCCGCACGGTCGGCCAGATTGATCAGCCATGCCACCAGCGCCCCCACCACGAAGCCGACCACAAGGGCCTTCAGCGCGAACGGCACGGCCGTGCCGAGGGCTTGCGCAGGCGTGTGGGTGACGGAGTTGGTGCCGACGAGGATCAGTGCGAACAGGAAGAGGGGCGACACGATGCCGTCGTTGTAGCCGCTCTCCACGTTGAGCACGCTGCGCACCCTCGCCGGGATACGCCGGTCGCGGACCAGTGTCTCGGCCGGTGCGAAGTCGGTCGGGACGACGATGCACGCGATGAGCAGCAGCAGTGCCACCGGCAGCCCGGGCAGCAGCAGCGTTCCCAGCAGCACCATCGTGATCAGGCTCAGCGGCAGGGCCACCAGCAGTGCCCGCGCGGCGGAGCCGGGGTCGTTGCCGAACAGTCGCCCGCCGGGCAGCTCGGTGGCGTCGACGAACAGCAGGACGGCCAGGATGACCTCGGCCACATGCTGAGCGACCTCGGAGTTCAACGTGGCGGCGATATGGCTGTGGGTGAACACCCCCGTGACGGCCCCCGCGAGCACCAGCACCAGAGGAGCCCGCACATGCCGTCGTGCCAGCCGCCCAGCGACAAGCGACCAGCCGGCCACCACCGTGGTGATCACAATCAGGACAGAGATCATGTGAATCCGCTTCAGAACTCGGAACAGACAAGCGGCCACTCCATCGGGACCTCCACGACTCATCCCAGCGCACCGTTCACCGAAAGCCACTCCGCCGATCAGCGGGATCCACCCCGCCGACAGGCTGGAAACGTCGACCCGGTCGGAGCCCGGTCACAGGCGGCGGGCCGCGCGCAGCCCTTGTGCGTAGTAGCCGTCACCGTCGAGCCGTGAGGTACCGCCCTTGTCACCCATGCTGGGGCCGTCCGCGCTCTTCCGGCTGGAGATGAAACGCGGGTGGTCGGCGGTGTCCAGGCCGAGGTAGATACCGATGTGGCCGATCCGTCCACCGGGCAGCTCCCGTGTTCCGAAGAAGACCAGGTCGCCGGGCTGGAGCTGCTGGATGACGGCGGGGCGGCGGTCGGTGAGAGGGATCACGGGTACGCCGAGCCGCCCGTGGGCGATCGCGTCGGGGGTCCTCTGCAGCCCGCTGCCCGCCGGGCTGTCCCTGCTGTTCAGCGGGAACCCCGAGCGGTATCCGTACACGAGCCGGACATAGCCGGAGCTGTCCACGGAGCGCTCGCGGTCCTTCTCGGGGCGGCGGGTGACCGCGTCGGGGAAGGTCCAGGGGATGCCCAGGTAGTCGTAGAAGTCCGAACCCGTGCGCGGCTTCCCTTGCCGAGCACGCCCGGAGTCGCTGGTGGTGTTGGGCGTGTAGCGGGCGGCACCGCTGTAGGTGACTCCCGCTGCCGTCGTCCGGGCCGGGGCACCGGCGATGTAGTCGAAGGCCGTGGCGAGGATGTCGGGGTCGCGGCTGCCGAGCCGGGACCTGAGCCAGGTCTTGAACCAGTCGCTCTGCTCCGCGCCACGGGCCCATGCCTTGGGCAGCAGCCGCACCCAGCTCTTGGTGACGACCTGGGCATCCGTCGTACGCGGCTCCGCGAAGGTCCTGCTGGGCCCTGTCAGTACGGCCGTACGGGCGCCGTCGGTGAATGTGGCGATGACGGTGCCGTGCCGGTCTCGGGCGACCGTGCGGGCGGGGTTGCCGATCCGCTCGAAGTGCAGCGGGCCGCCACTGGCCGGTATTCCGGCACCCGGTGATGCCGGTGATGCCGGTGATGCCTCCGGATGGTCGGTGCGGTCCCTGAACTGCACGGTCAGCACGCAGCTCGCCGCGAGCAGGACGCCTGTCACCAGGAACAGGGCCGCGTTCCTGGTCAGGGAGAACCTACGGATTCGGGGCAGGAGGCGTTTCACTGGTCAACTCCGATGGGCGGGAAGGTAGAGAGGGCGCCGTATGTCGGGGAGAGGGCGGCTCATGTCGTGGGCAGGGCGCCCAGCAGCAACCCGGACACCACAATCACGTAGGTGGCGAACGTGACCGTGCTGGTGGAGAGGACCGTCGCGGTCTTGGGCTGCCTCTCGAGCTGGTAGGCGATGAGACCGGGGACGATGAACCCGAGGGCCTGATGGGCGAACAGCAGGGGGAACTGCTGCTGGAGCAACAGGGAGAGCCCGGCCTGGAGCAGGACACCGGTGAGCACGACGGCGGCGAACAGCCGTTTGCCGTAGAGGATGACGAAGCGCTGCAGCACCTTGGTCAGCAGGTAGGTCAGTCCTGCCACGCCCGCGACCATGGCGGCGCGCCGCAGATCGTCGACGAGGGTGAGGGCGAGCCAGCCGGGGGTGATCATGCCGCCCGGCGACAGGTTCGTGGTCAGGTAGCACAGGAGGGAGAACACCAGACCGAGTGCGATGCCGATGGCGGCGATCTGGGGTGTGACTACTGCGGGGATCAACGGAACTCTCCGTGGGAGGAGTTGTGGTGGGCGTCGGGCGATGTGCGGCCGTCTGTCGGATCGCCGGGGTCGGTGGCGTCGGGATGTTCGGGCGCGAGTGCCGCGAGTCGCTCCAGGAAGAGTTCGCCCTGGCCGTGGATGTTGCCGATGGCGACGAGCGAGGAGTCCGGCCCCAGGTGGGCCAGCAGATCCGTGGTGAGCCGGTCGGGGTCGCGGCGGTCGCCGCCGAGATCGACGACGTTCCCGGTCCAGTGGGCGGGTATGGCGTCGGCGGCCGACTTGGTGGGATGGCCGATGAGGAACACCGTCTCCGGGTCGAGCTGGGGGATGAGCGCGCCCATCTGCCCGTTACGCTCCACACGGTCGGGGCGGCAGTTGATGACAACGTGCAACGGACGCTGGATCGCGCCCAGTTCGAGCAGCTGCTTGATGTTCATCACCGTTGACTCGGGGTCGTTGGCGGCGAAGACGTTCGCGAAGCGCAGCCGCTTTCCGTCAGGGGTGCGGTACCGCTCGACGGACAGCACACCCGGGTCCGGTGGCGCCTCGTACATTCCCTTCAGCGCGGTCGCGCGGTCGACGCCGAGCAGTTCGGCGACCGCGAGTGCGATGGCGACGTTCTCCTTGAAGGTGAACCAGCTGAAGCCGCGCAGCTCCTCGTCGGTGACGGTCTCCGGGTCGGCGTAGATCAGCTTGCAGTTACGGGCGTCGGCCTCCTCCTGGAGGATGTGGAAGCGTTCCTTCTCCGCGGTGACACAGACGCCGCCCTCCGGCAGGGACCGGCACAGGGAGCGGGCCACATCGTCCAGCGTCGGGCCCATCTCGGCGAGATGGTCCTCACGGACGTTGCAGAGCACGCCGATGGTGGAGCGGATCAGCTTGGACTGGTTGATCTCCTGGAGTGCGGGCATGACGGCCATGCACTCCATGACCAGGACATCGGGTCGGTAGGCGGCGGCCCGCCGGACGATGCCGATCTGCTCCACGACGTTGGCGATGCCGAACTTGCGGTAGACCGGCTCTTCGGTGGCATCGGGGTGGATGAACCGGGCTGCGGTGCCGGTGGTCTTGGCGACGGTCACCAGGCCGCTGCCGCGCAGCGCGCCCGCGCACAGCCGGGTGATGGAGGACTTGCCGCGAATGCCGTTGACCAGCACTCGGGTGGGTATGGCGGCGAGGTTCGCGTCGTGGCGGCGCTGTTCGACGATGCCTGCGACGAGCAGGCCGGCGCAGCACGTCGCGAGGACGCAGTACAGGAAGAGCACGGCGGGTCAGCTCCTGGGACCGGGGCCGGACGGGGAAGTGGAGGGGGTGGGCGCCCCGTCCGGGGAACCGGGCGCGGGCGGTGCATCGGTGCGGGAGAGTCGCTGTCTGATCAGTTCGAGGCTGCGGGCGACGGATCCCACCTCGTCGTGGTAGCGCGGGTAGAGCACCGTTCTGCGGTCCCCGGCTGCCAACGCTTTGGCTCCCTGGGCGATTTCACGCAGCGGACGGATGACGACGAGGTACAGCCAGCCGAGGCAGAGGGCGCCCGTGGTCGTCCCCAGCAGACCGACGAGCATGATCCGCCGCTGTGCCTCGTACTCGGGCAGGCCGATCCAGAACACCGGCCTGATCGAGGCGACCTTCCAGCCGAGTGCGCTCGCGACGCCCAGTTTGTCGTTGAACGGCGCCACTGCGGCGACCGCCGGATTCCTCCAGCCGAGCAGCAGCTCGGCGGAGCCCTTGGTCGTGCGGACGGCCTCCAGTTGGGCCCGCAGCCGGCCGTCGGAGACCCGCCCGAATGCCACGAACCCCTTGTTGGACGCGATGACCCGATGCGCGGAGTCCACCAGCCACACCGAGCCGAGACCGGGTCGGCTGAGGATGCCGACCAGGTACTGGACCTTGAACTCGCCCACGACATAGCGGCGTCCGGACCTCGCCGACGCACCCTCGACCGGCTGAGAGGCCACGGCGGCGAGCACCGGTTCCTTGCCGGAGGTGTTCGTCTGCATGACCCCGGGCCTGATGCGGACCTTCTTCGGGGTGCGGGGTTCACCGCCGGCGCGGACGAGGATCTCACCGGCGCCGTCGACGACGTACAGGGACTGATATCGACCGTGCTGCTCCAGGGATCTGTCGAGGATCTTGCGCGCCTCCTCCGGCCGGGAAGCGTCGATCACGTTGGCGAGATGGGCGAGATCCGCGTATCCGTCGTTGATCCCCCTGCGCACGCGATCCGCTGTCGTCTCGGTGCGTTGCCGCTGGTCCTCGGTGATCAGTCGCGGTACGACCGCAGCTGGGTGCGGCCAGGTGCTGCCGAGCGTCAGCAGCATCGACGCGGGCCAGGCCAGCAGAGCGAACGCGCACACCACAAGGACGGTGCGCAGTCCGAGCCGATGCCGGCCCTTGCCGGACCCGAGCAGCACACGCCCCTTGGCCGGTGGCTGCGCGACCGTCTCCTGCGACGGCCCGCCCTTGCCGCGGAGTTGAAGGCGAAGTGCCTCCAGCGCGGCGCCGACCCGGGCGGGTTCCCCGAAGCGGGGCACGTGGACGGGAGCCGCGAGGTCGCCCGAGCCGAGCCTCTGCGCTTCGCGACGCAACCGCAGCACAGGCCGCTGCACCACCACGTGGAGGACGGCGGTGACCCCGGCCGCGAGGGCCAGGAGCACGGCCGCGGCGAGGAGGGCGAGCCGAAGGTCGCCGGTCCCGGCCCCATGACGCTCGGTTCGCACCGTCGTGACGACCGTCAGTCCGAGTCCGCTGCTCGGACTCTCTTTCGCGGCAAGCCCCCGGGCCACTCCGGCGTACCCGACGGCGGTACGGGTGTTGCCGTCCGCCGCCCCGACGAGACTGCCGCTCGGACCGTCGAAGCCGCCGGCAGCGGCGGTGTCCGACGGTCCCTTGCGCTGCGCCTCGCGGGCGGCGGCGCCGGCCAGCGCCTTGGCCCGGTCAGTGCCGGATCCCGGCCCGGTCGAGGTGAGAGTGGCCCCGTCACGGTCCACGAGGTTGAGCGTGTGATTCCTGCCGACGGAGATGCCCGGCAGCTTCAGGCTCTGCGAAGCGACGAGCAACTCCTGCCTGCTGCCTTGCGACAGCGTCGCAAAGACCAGCAGCCGGGTGACGCCCGAGTCGTCCCGCACCAGCCTCGGAGGCGGGTTCGCCGGCAGTTCACGAAGGTCCACCTTCCCGAGCGGTACGGCCTCGCCCTGCGAGGCGAGCAGCCGACCGGTGGACAGGTCGACGACGGCGGTACCGCGCCACTTGCGGTAGGTCCGGTCGAGGCGGGTCAGCATTCCGTCCGCCGGTACGGACGTGGAGCCACCGAAGTCCGCGGCCGCTGCCCGCAGATCGGTGACGCTCTGGTCGACGGCGCCCTGCAGCGCCACCGCCCCGTCCTCGGCCATGTGCTGCTGGGAGCTGAGGACGGCCTCGGGAACGCCCCGTTCGGCATCGCTCCCGACGGCGAACACCGTCAGGCCCGCGACGAGCGCCAACAGAACCGGCAGGGCCGCCAGTGGCGGCCGCACACCTCCCAACACAGCCATGTCCGCCCGACGCCGAGCCGGGCCCCGCGTGGATATCGGGGATCGAGTGGTGGTCAAGAAACATCCTTTCCAGGCTCTGCCGATGCCACGTGAAGCAGCGAACAGAAGTTCTTGACCTGCCTGACGACGGAAATGCTTCGCCGGTTTATCAGGGAGGTGTGACGGCACTCACCCATCGGCGACAATGCGCCGTTTCGTGCATGGGAGCAGGAGTTAAACAACCACTCTGACCTGCTGGTTTGCAAGAAGTCGACACCGGATTCGATGGCCGAAACGCTCGATTCGCAACACCCGCGAGAATGGCGAATTCAGGCTTCACGAAATGTGAACAAATTGCGATGGGCCGCCTGCGAGCGAGACGACAATTGCCCACAAGGATTATTTTGCATTTCTGCTGCCTTGCCCATCCCGCAGTCGGCTGCTCCACCCCCGCCGATCGGCGGGGGTGTGGGCGCGGTCGCTCAGCCCTGCGCAGGCGGAAAAACTCTGTGGATCTCCGCGGCAACCTTTTCGGCCTCTCGGGCCACTCAGTGATGTCCGGTCAAGTGGTCCGGTCAGACGCAACAGCTGAAAGAGAGCACAGACATGCCCCTTGAACGACTACAGAGACATGTCCCCCGTCCACACGCCCGCGGTGGTCGCCCGAAGCATCGTGGCCGTCGGTTGCTGGCGCGTCGGGCTTTCTGGGCGGGCCTCGTCATGGTGGTCGTGGCCGGCTCCGCCGTTGTGGTCAGCCAGGCTTCGGCGCAGCAGACCCTGGATCTGAAGAAGTGGTACGTGCTGGTCAACCGCAACAGCGGCAAGGTGCTGGACGACCTCGGCTGGTCGAAGACCGCCGGCTCCGCCATCGTGCAGTGGAAAGACCTGAACGGCACCAACCAGCAGTTCAAACTGGCCAAGTCGCCGGACGGCCACGTGCGTTTGATCAATCGCTTCAGTGGCATGGCCGTCGAGGTCAACAAGGCCTCCAAGGCTGATGGGGGCGACGTCGTCCAGAACCGCGACCGGGGCGACGCCGATCAGCAATGGCAACTCGTCCCGGCCGGGAGTGTCGACACGCAGCCGTCGTCTCCCACGCCCGGTGACGCCGGCTCGACGACACGTTTCATGGGCAGCAGCACGGTGCTCATCGGCGGCTCGATGTCCGACGCCTCGGCGGCCGCCGCGCCGTTCGACATGCGCTACGCCTACGTGCACAGCCAGCCCGCGCCCTCGTCGGCTGCCTATTCGGCAGCGCGCTGCCAGGACGGGTGGTCGAACTGGTGGGGCTGCTGGAACGGCAGCACCACGGCGCCCGGCACGTACGTGACCTGGCGGGACACCGTGGCGGCCCAGGCGACGTACAAGGGCAGCCCGCGCCCGCAGAAGATGCTCTGGACCTGGTACTCGTTGCGCGACCTCGGGGATATGGCAGGCGAGGGCGACGGCCCGGGCGAGGTCAAGGCCATCAACAGGGTCGACCTGCTCACCCGGTACCTGAACGACTACCGTTTCTTCCTCCAGAAGATCGGCACGTCGCACGACGCGATCGACCTTGAGCCCGACTTCTGGGGCTACGTCCGGTCGCTCGGCGATCCGCACCAGGTTGCCGCGCAGGTCTCGGCCGCAAACCCGACCGACTGCGGATCGCAGGAGAACAGCGCCGCCGGACTCTCCCGCTGCCTGATCTCGATGGCGCACAAGTATGCGCCGAACACCGCCGCGGGGATGCACCTTTCCTGCTTCGACTGGCAGACCAACACACAGGCATGCGTCAAGGACTACGCGAACCTCGGGGCGCAGAACGCAGACTTCCTGGTCACCGATGTGTCGGACCGCGACGCGGGCTGGTACGCACAGCCGGCCCACGGCGGCAGTGACCACTTCTGGACCGACCAGAAGGCCGCCGCCGCGCTGCAGTTCTACAAGACGATGGCCGAGTCCGTGGGCAAGCCCGTGGTCCTGTGGCAGATCCCCGTGGGCGACATGGCACAGAACAACACCCTCAACCATTACAAGGACGACAAGGTGGACTGGTTCTTCGCGCACATGGACCAGGTGGCGAACGCCCATGTCGCCGGGCTGCTGTTCGGTCCAGGGCAGCAGGAACAGACAACGGTCGAGTCCGACGGCGGAAACCTGATCAGCAAGACGATCGCCTATCACAACTCGGGCGGTACAGCGCTCAAGTAGGCGAAGAAGACGGAGTGGGTCAGCGCTGCAGGGTAAGGACACCCGGCCGCCACGGCAGTCGGTCGTAGGGGCCGCTCGCCGTGGGGGACTTGCCCTGGTAGAGGAACTGCAGGTTGCAGGGGTCGATGGTCATGGTCTGGTCGGGGTTGTTGCGGACCAGGTCACCGTGGCTGATGTCGTTGGTCCAGGTGGCACCGCTGTTGGCCTTGCCCGCAAAGGGGTTGCTCTCACTGCCGGCCTGCGGGGTCCACGGACCGCTCAGGCTGGTGGCGGTGAACGAGCGGAAGTAGCGCTGCTCGTTCGCACCCCGAGCCTCGACGATCATCAGGTACTGGTTCTGGCCCTGCACCTTGTAGACCTGCGGCGCCTCGAACAGGTTCTTCGTCGAGTCGCTCATGACCGTCGTGTACGACGAGCCGAAGTTGCCTGGGAAGTTCCCGATCGGCATGCTCGCCCGGTAGATCTTGCCGTTGTCACCGGCGAAGAACAGGTAGATGTTCTGGTCGTCGGCGATCAGTGTCTGGTCGATCGGGCCGGTGGGGGATTCAGTCTTGGGGATGCTGCCGGTGAACAGCGGCTGCGGCGCGGACCAGCCGCCCGGGTTGGTGGGGTCGCTCGACGTACGGTAGACGAAGGGCGACGCGCCCCACTGGGACGCCAGCACCCAGATCTTCTTGGGCGCGAAGTAGAACAGCGTGGGCGCCACCGCGGACTGGCTCATCCCGGTCTGACCGGCCGACGCCATGTCCGACCAGTTCGTGAACGGCTTGAACATCATCGAGCCGTACGACGATCCCGACACGCTCGACGCGTAGACCAGGTGCTTGCCGTTGTACACCACGTCGGTGAAGTCCTTCACCGCGTCCCACCCGTTCGCCGGCTGCGCCAGCGCACCCGTCGAAGTCCACCGGTACGTCGACGGAAGAGCACACGTGCCGCCCGCCGACGCGGGCGTCGCAGTCCTGAAGGTCCAGTGCTGGTGGGCGCCACCGCCCGAGTCCCAGATCTGGACGGGAGTGCCGTTGGCGGTCTGACCGCTGGGGATCTCCAGCGCGCGGCCGCTGGCGACGTTGGTCAGCGTGTAGGAACCGTCACTGTTGCGGTCGGCCCGCCAGTGCTGGTTGGCGCCGCCGCCCGAGTCCCAGACCTCCATCCTCGTCCCGTTGCCCGTCTGGTTACCCGGCTCCTCCAGGACCCGGCCGCTGGCGAGGTTGGTCAGCGTGTAGGAACCGTCGCTGTTCCGGCCGGCCCGCCACTGCTGGTTGGCGGCACCGCTTGCGTCCCACACCTGGAGCGGGGTGCCATTGCCGTTGTATCCCGCGGGCTCGTCGAGAACGCGTCCGGCGGCCACGTCGGAGAGCGTGTAGACCGTGCCGGAGGTGATGCGCCCGCCCGGCGTGCCGCCGCCGCTGCTGCCGCCCAGGGCGGTGAGCACCGCGTTGTAGGCGGGCTTCTTGTTGCCGCTGCTGTCGAACAGCAGCGGGTTCTCACCGGTGCGCCACGAGTCGCTGTCCCTGATCCCCCACACCGTGATGCCCGTGCAGCGAGCGACGTTCATGCACGCCTGGACGGCGCCTGCGTACGCCGTCGGCGACGCCTGGGCGATGTCGAGCTCGGTGATCTGGACGTCCACGCCGAGCGCGGCGAACTTGGACAGAGTGGTCTGGAAGCCGGCCGGCGGGCCGCCTGCGCCGAAGTGGCTCTGGAAGCCGACGCAGTCGATCGGTACGCCGCGCGACTTGAAGTCCTTGACCATCGCGTAGACGCCCTGCGTCTTGGCGTCGGTCCAGTTCTCGATGTTGTAGTCGTTGTAGCAGAGCTTGGCCGAGGGGTCGGCGGCCCGGGCCGTGCGGAACGCCTCCTCGATGAAGCCGTTGCCCAACACGTCCTGGAAGACCGAGCTGCGGTGCTGACCGCTGCCGCCGTCGGCGAACGCCTCGTTGACCACGTCCCAGGCGTAGATCTTGCCCTTGTAGTGGGTCATCTCGGTGGTGATGTGGTTGTCCATCACACTGCGCAGGGTGTTGGCGTCGGTGATGGACTTGACCCAGCCGGGCAGTTGGGAGTGCCACACCAGGGTGTGCCCGCGCATGCGCTGGCCGTGCGCGGCGGCATGGCCCACGATCGAGTCGGCCGGGCCGAAGTTGAAGTTCCCGCGGGAGGGTTCGACAGTGTCCCACTTCATCTCGTTCTCCGGGGTGATCATGTTGAACTCCCGGTCGAGAATGGTGGAGTACGTCGAGTCGCCGAGCCTGCCCGAGGACACTGCCGTACCGAAGTAGCGGCCACTGCCGGCCGCTGCACCGGCCAGGGTCGGCGTGCGGGCATTCGGCGTGTGTGCGGCCTGGGCGACCAGGGGTACGGCAGCACCAGCGGCAGCGAGGACCACGGCGGCGGCGAGCACGCGGCGGGTAGCCGGACGGCGGCGATGAGAGCGGTTCTGATCTGACAAGGGCATGTCCTTCTGGCACAAGGGGCCTTGATCCGGCCCCGGTTACCCGCCAGTTGCCGCCACGCACACAAAGGTTGCCGCGATCGAGGGAAGAGTTTTGGTGTGCGGCAAGGGGACTCGTCCCCTTGCCGCACAGCGGCGTTCACCGGGTCGGGACGAACCCTCCCCGGACCGACGCGGAGCCGCCCGAGCCCTGCGCGTCGACGCGGTAGCCGTCGCCCGCGGCACTGCGCGCGCCGGTGCCGTTGTTGAACTGGGCGGCAAACTCATAGCTCCCGGCCGGCACGGTCAGGCCCGGCTTGAGGACCCAGCGGTAGACCAGCATGCCGCCGGCCTCCTGAGAGGTGACGGTGAAGTCAGCACTCGGCAGGGTCTGCCAGGTGCCGGTGTTCTTCACCCCGCCGGTCTGCACGATCCGCATCTCGACCGTGAGCGAGGTGAGCGGCCGGGTCGTCTTGAGGGCGAGGTTGCTCTGCGTCCAGTAGACGGTGCTGTGCGGGTCCACCGAACCGGCCGACCGCAGCGGTCCGTTCTGGCTCTCGCCGGCGGTCGGCGATGGACTGGTGGCCGGCGGAGTCGGGCGCACGCTGCCCGGGGTGGTGACCGGGGCAGGCCCGACAGGGTTGGGGCGAGCCGATGTCGGCTGCGGGGAGCTGGCGGTCGGGGACGGGGTGGCCGGCGTGGTCACGGTGGCCGACGGCGACGAGTGCGCGACGATGGCGGCGACGGCGAGGCCGCCGGTCGCCAGGATGCCGGTGGCGGCGAGCCCGGCGAGCGCGAACCTGGTCCCGGACCTCGCGAACGGCCGCGCGCGGTGACGGACGGCGGGGCCGGCCATGCCGCGTTGCACCCGGGCCAGCATCCTCGCACGGTCGGGCCGGTGGGCCTCGGCGGCCTCGCGCAGCCGACGGGCGATCTCCTCGTTCACCGGTTCCTCCTCCCTGCCACCAGGTCCCCGACCGCTCGTGCGCCCAGTATCCTTTCCAGCTCGGCCATGCCCTTCGAGGTCTGGCTCTTCACCGTACCGACCGATATGCCCAGCGCTGCCGCCGTGTCCTTCTCCGACAGGTCGAAGGCGTGCCGCAGCACCACGCAGGCGCGCTTGCGGAACGGCAGCCGGGTGAGCGCCGCGCGGACGTCCAGTACGGCCGCCATGTCCGGCCCCTCCACCTTCTCGGGGCTGCGGGACCAGAACAGCGTGATCCTCAGTCGCTCGCGCACCGCGCTGCGGATCCGTCCGCGCGCCAGGTTGGCCACCACACCGCGGGCGTAGGCGAGCGGGTGGTCGGCCTGCCGCAACCGGTCCCAGCGCTGCCACAGGGCGACCAGGGCATCCGCCGCGAGGTCGTCCGCCGCGTCGGTCTCCCCGGTCAGGAGGTGTGCCAGACGTGCGAGTTCGGCATAGTGGCGTTCGAAGAATTCATGGAACTCCGCGGACGCGTCATCGAGGACCATCCCCCGGTCGCCCTCTCCTGGCAATGATGTGCGCATTAGTTGCGCATTTAACAACAACGAGGGGCGCAGCCTAACAGTGCCCAGCCCGGGATCCGAACGGCGCTCGTGCTCGGTTGCGGGCCGGTGAAGGCCGACCGGCGGGCTGGTCAATGCCGGGCGAACTGGATGCCGGTCGGCTGCGCGACGTCCGGCTGCACGGCGATGCCGTCGACGGTCAGCCGCTCACCGTAGATGTCGGTGATCCTGAGCGCCCCGCCGCAGCCGGTGCCATCGGCGGACAGGAAGTAGTTGTAGTCGGTGCGGGGCAGCCGCCGCCAGCCGTCGGCGGTCCGCACCTCCAGCGCGGCCACCGGGTTCCGGTGGCCGATCACCTGGATCCCGCACCACCACTTGGTGGACCCGGTCTTGTACCGGACGGCGATCGTGCCCGGCAGGTCCGGGCTCAGCAGCGACCAGGTGATCGGGAGGCGGCCCACCGACAGGTCGGCGAGCTTGGCGAACGCCTGTCGGCTGAGGTCGAGTTGCCCCGGCGCGCAGGGCCACGGGCATTCGTTGACGATCCGTACCGTGATGGTGGCCCCGCTTGCCGCGCGGACCAGCACGTAGGCCCCGCACGCCTTGGCCGACTCGTAGTCGGTGACGTTCATCGCCGCGACCATCAGGTCGTCGGAAGGCCCGTACAGGCAGGAGCCGCTGCCGTCACCAGCGGCGTAGGCGGTAGCGACTCCCTGGTAGCTGACGGCCGGTCTGATCCGTCCGGCCAGAGCCGCCGCACTGGAGCTCGCGGGCGCGGTACTGGTGGCCGAGGCCGTCGGAGTGGCCGTAACCGAAGGCGACGGCGTGGCCGAGGCCGAGGCCGGGATCGTCGGACTGACCGAGGCCGTCGGCTGCAC
>NZ_CM002285.1:4445034-4456406 GCF_000497445.1 Streptomyces roseochromogenus subsp. oscitans DS 12.976
CGACCAGCAGCCCCAAGGGAATGCCCGTGACCAGTCCGCGCCTGCGCCACGGTTGCGGCGCGGCGTGCTTCGTTGCCCTCATACCCGTCCATCCGGTAGTTCGACTCGGCCTTCCGGCTCCCAGTTGCCGCAGGAGACGAGAAGGTTGCCGCCCCGACGCTGATTTCCCGGCGACGAGTGCACCGCACGAAAGGGATCTGAAGAACATCGGATACGGCGGCAACCTTTCCCTCCCGAGCGGCCACCCAGGGGTGCACCAACCACGGCGGGCGCAGTCAGCTGCGCCACCGCCACGCGCAGCCACACACTCCGATCGGGAGCCACACGTGTCACCTGACGACCCGACAACCACCGAGCAGCCGATGCCTCAGGGCCGTACGCACCGCCGTAGCCGAACGCGCCGCCACATGGTCGCGGGGGCGGTGGCGGCACTCGTGGCCGGCGCCGGCGCCGGCGCCCTGGCACTCAGCGCGAACGCCGCGCCGAGCGTCGACATCACGGTGGATGCCGGTACCTCCCTGGGCACGGTGCCCAGCACCGGCGTCGGCCTCAACACGGCCGTCTACGACCCGAACATGAACGACGCCACGGCGTCATCGCTGATGAAGGCCGCCGGAATCCGGCAGTTGCGCTTCCCCGGCGGCTCGTACGCGGACGCCTACCACTGGAAGACCCACACCCTCACCGACGGCAGCTGGGTCGCGCCCGGCACCGACTTCGACCACTTCATGGCCACCGCGAAGAGGGTCGGCGCCCAGCCGAT
This sequence comes from Streptomyces roseochromogenus subsp. oscitans DS 12.976, assembly GCF_000497445.1. Lineage (NCBI taxonomy): Bacteria > Bacillati > Actinomycetota > Actinomycetes > Kitasatosporales > Streptomycetaceae > Streptomyces > Streptomyces roseochromogenus. The sequence goes on from NZ_CM002285.1 coordinate 4,445,798, forward strand.
CATCACCGCGAACTACGGGTCCGGCACCCCGCAGGAGGCCGCCGACTGGGTCAAGTACGCCAACGTCGACAAGCACTACGGCGTGAAGTACTGGGAGATCGGCAACGAGGTCTCCGGCAACGGGCACTACGGCAGCAAATGGGAGGTCGACAACCACGCCGACAAGAGCCCGAGGGCGTACGCGAACAACCTGGTCGCCTACGCGAAGGCGATGAAGGCCGTGGACCCGACGGTGAAGATCGGGGCGGTGCTCAACACTCCGGGCTCCTGGCCGGACGGGGTGAAGGCTTCCGGCGACGACGCCGACTGGAACAACACGGTGCTCTCCATCGCCGGCAAGTCGGTCGACTTCGTGATCATTCACTGGTACCCGGGCGGCACCGGCACGGCGGACCTGCTGAACACGCCCGCCAAGATCGCCGGTGCCACCTCCGCGGTGCGCTCGCTGGTCAACACCTACGCAGGTGCGCACGCCGCCTCGGTCGAGATCGCGGTCACCGAGACCGACAGCTCCATGTCGCCGGCCCTCACCAGCCAGGCCGCGGCCCTGTTCGCGTCGGACACGTACATGAACAAGCCTCCGGCTTCGCGAACGTCCGGCACACGGTGGAGTTGTCCGGGGTGTGCCCGGACTGCGGCCGAAGGTGACGCACAGAAACTAGATAGTAATGGGATCCATTTTCATGTAGCGTCTGCATGCCGCCTTTACGTGCATCCATCGAGGAGGACCCCCATGGCCGTTCCCAAGCGGAAGATGTCCCGCAGCAACACCCGTCACCGCCGCGCCCAGTGGAAGGCGACCACACCGACGCTCGTACCGGTCACCGTCGACGGCGTTTCGTACCTGGTGCCGCAGCGGCTGGTGAAGGCGTACGAGCGCGGACTGCTGCGTCCCGAGGACTGATCGTTCATGCCCACCGCCGCCCGACTGCCCGTCACCGTCCTGTCCGGATTCCTCGGCGCCGGCAAGACCACCCTCCTCAACCACGTCCTCGGCAACCGCGAGGGACTGCGCGTCGCGGTCATCGTCAACGACATGAGCGAGGTCAACATCGACGCCGCCCTGGTCCGCGGCGGCGAGGCAGCCCTGTCGCGCACCGAGGAGCGCCTCGTCGAGATGACCAACGGCTGCATCTGCTGCACCCTGCGCGACGACCTGCTCGAAGAGGTCGACCGGCTGGCCCGCGAGGGCCGCTTCGACTACCTGCTCATCGAGTCGTCCGGCATCTCCGAACCCATGCCGGTCGCCGCCACCTTTGCCTTCGCCCGCGACGACGGCGCCACCCTCAGCGACCTCGCCCGCCTGGACACCATGGTCACGGTCGTCGACGCCGCGGGCTTCCTGCCAGAGCTGGCAAGCGGCGACGAGCTCGTCGAGCGCGGCCTCGACCAGTACGAGGACGACGAACGCACCGTCAGCGACCTGCTGATGGACCAGATCGAGTTCGCCGACGTCATCGTGCTCAACAAACTCGACCTGGTGGACGAGGATGCGGCGGACCGGCTGCGTGCGACGCTCACCCGCCTCAACCCCGCAGCGCGCATCGTTCCTGCCGTTCACGGCCGCGTAAAGGCCAGCGACGTACTGGGCACCAGGCTGTTCGACCTGGAACGGGCCCAACAGGCCCCGGGCTGGGTCATGGAACTCAACGGCGACCACGTCCCCGAGACCGAGGAGTACGGGATCTCCTCGACCGTCTTCCGCGCCGAACCGCCCTTCCACCCCGAACGGTTGTGGACGTTCGTGACCAAGGAGCTCGACAGCGGCGCGTACGGGCAGATCCTGCGCTCCAAGGGGTTCTTCACGCTGGCCAGCCGCCCCCGGGTGACCGGCCTGTGGTCACAGGCCGGCTCCGTCGCCCGCTTCGAGCCCTCCGCCCCCCGCGACACCGACAGCCCCACCGGCCAGGAACTCGTCTTCATCGGCACGCACCTGCACGCGGACGCACTGCACGCGGCCCTGACCGACTGCCTCATGGCCGACCACGAGAGTCTGCCGAGCGCGGACCCGTTCCCCGCCTGGGGCACCTACAGCACCGACGACACCTGCGAGCACGAGGATCTCGAAACCGTCGGAGGCGGTGGATTGTGACGGGAGCCTCCCGGTGAAGCATCTCCCGAATTCCCGGCCCGTGTCGATAATCATCTTGTGCGCTCGCTAGCCAGGAAATCCATCCTGCCCCTGACGCTGGTCATCATCGGGACGGCCGCAGTGGTGAGCGACGCCGCGGAGAAATCCCATACGGCCAGAAGCAGCGGGCGCAGCGGTTTCGGCAAGTCCGGAGAGCCGGGTCAGCGCCAGTCCCCGCAGGACCAGGACTTCTCCGCGACGGCCCCGGCCAAGGACGGCAACGCGTACACCCCCCGCAGGACCGAGGAGAACGCCCGGGTCGGCGCGGTCTTCGAGAAGGACGACCAGGGCGCCCACTTCTGCACGGCGAGCGTGGTGCGGAGTCCCGGCCGGAACATGCTGATCACCGCGGCCCACTGCGCCTTCGACGCCGACTCCGGACAGCCGCTGAACGACCTGGTCTTCGCCCCCGGCTACCGCGACGGCGACGAACCCACCGGCCTGTGGAAGGTCAGCAAGGTGGTCGTCGACGACCGCTGGGCCACGTCGCAGGACGAGGACCTCGACTTCGCCTTCCTCGTCCTCGACCAGAAGGACGGCAAGCACATCCAGGACGTCCTGGGCGGCAACACCCTCGGCATAGACCGCGGCTTCGACAACAAGGTCAAGATCACCGGCTATCCCGCCAGTCGCGACACCCCGGTCTCGTGCCAGAACCGCACCACGAAGTTCAGCGAGTACCAGTTGCGCATCCAGTGCACCGGCCTCGAGGACGGGACCAGCGGCAGCCCCTGGCTCGCCGACTACGACCCCAAGAGCCACACCGGCACGGTCATCGGCGTCCTGGGCGGCCACGAGGGCGGCGGCGACCAGGACGATGTCTCCTACGCCGCGTACTTCGACGACGACATCGCCAAGCTCTACCGACGCGCCCAGGACTAAGGACTGAGTTGGCGCACCGGCCGCCAAGGGCAGCTTCGCCAGTTGTCCGGCCGGCGCTCGCTGCCAGAGCTCGGGTCGTCGTCAGCCGCGCAGGAGGGGGCCCTTCACCTACTCGCGCACGGCGTGCCCATAGCGTGCCCATAAGACCTGGGCCGGCGGCAGCCGTGGCGCTGAGCGCGATGGTGGTGGTCCGCTCCAAACGATTGCGGCTGATCTGCCGCTCCCTGAAGGAGACCGTGAATACCGCGCTGCGCGAGGTGCTGGAGAACCGACGGCGGGCCCTGGTGCTTACCCGCCTACGGGCGTCGGCGGAAGAGGGCGCCTTCGACCTCGGCCTCCTCGAGGACAAGGAGAACTACCGCCGGTGAACGCCGCGCAGTTCCTGATCGACACCAGTGCGCTCGCCCGACTGCTTCGCGGCGACGCCGAGCAGTACGGGTGGGACCAGGCGGCAGCCGCCGGGCTCATCGCCACCTGCCCCATCACCGAGCTGGAGCTCTTCTGCAGTGCGCGTTCCCCTGCCGACCGCGCACAAGGCATCGAAGACACGCGCATGCTCCCGAGTTGCAGGGGCTCACTCTGCTGCACCGCGACCGGGACTTCGAGTGCATCGCCGCCGTCACCGGCCAGGCACTCCAGTGGTACGGCCCCGAAGCCGGCAAGTGAGCCGGTTGCAGGCGGGACACTTCGCCGGACGGCGCTGCACTCGCGAAGTGCTCCCTGCGCTGGACATGCGAACCTGTCGAGCCGTGCCCACAGCGTGCCCGCATGAGCGGACAACCACGGTCAACAGCGGAGCGAACTAGTTCTCGCGAGGCGCTCATCATCGCGTGGGTGACAACCGGTGCCCCCGCCGCAAGTCCGGTCGAAGTGAGGACGGGCACCGGCACGGTGTGCGGCGAGTTGGTCCTGATCGACCAGCAACGGGTGGTGGTCAGGACGAAGGCGGATGGCACCGTCTCCGTGCCACGCGCGACCGCTCTGAGCGTTGTACCGACCAGAGGCTGCAATGCAGAACCGTGACACGAGTGGGCCGGTGCGCCGTCCTTCCGGGCATACGGACAGACCTGCGCCGTCCGGCCGGGCGGCCGGACGGCGCAGGGGTGCGGTTTCAGTCAGACCGTTCAGCCGGTGAAGGCGGCGGTGCCGTTCGGTGTGCCGAGCCCGGACGGGCCGTCGTAGCCGGTGGTGCCGGTGCACAGGTACGAGCCTCCGCAGCTGCCGTTGGAGCCGCTGGTGACGTCGTTCAGCGCCGAGGTGTGGGCGTACGGGAAGGACGCCGGGTAGGAGCCGGAGGACGGGGTGCCGGCCAGCGCGTAGACCGCCGCGATCAGCGGAGAGGAGGCGCTGGTGCCGCCGAAGACCATCCAGCCGGAGCCCTGGCCGTAGGTGTCGTACACCGCGACACCGGTGTTCGGGTCGGCGACCGCCGAGACGTCCGCGACCGTGCGGTTCGCGCAGCCGGAGTCCTTCTGCCAGCTGGGCTTGGCGTCGTACGCGGAGCAGCCGGAGCCCGCGCCGCTCCACACCGTGTCGGTCCAGCCGCGTGTGTTGGAGGCGGTCTGCAGGGACGTACCGCCCACCGCCGTCACGTACTTGGAGGCCGCCGGGTACTCGACGCCGTAGCCGCCGTCGCCGGAGGAGACGGTGATGGCGACGCCCGGGTGGTTGAAGTAGGTGGAGTCGTAGGTCGCGTCACTGGAGGACTCGGAGCCGCCGTAGCTGTTCGAGACGAACTTCGCGCCCAGCCTGACGGCGGTGTTCACGGCCGTGCCCAGGTTGGTCATGCTGGAGGAACTCGCCTCCACCAGCAGGATCTTGCAGTTCGGGCAGGCCGCGCTGACCATGTCGAGGTCGAGGGAGATCTCCTCGGCCCAGCCGGAGTTGCCGCGCGGGTACTTGGTGCCGCCGTTCTGGTCGACCTTCTTGAAGCAGCCGCCCGCCGTGGTGCAGGCGGACAGGCCGTACTGGGAGCGGTAGACGGCGAGGTCGGACTCGGCGTTGGGGTCGTCGTAGGCGTCGACGATCGCCACGGTCTGGCCCGAACCGCCGCTCGCGGACGGCAGGTTGTACGCCGACTGGAGCGAGGCGGGACCATAGCCGGAGGGAGCGGCGGCGGCCGTCAGAGCGCTCTCGGCGTGCGCCGAGGCGGGGGTGCCCGCGGTGACCTGAAGGGCGTTGCAGGCCATCACGTCCTTATGCGTCGGGGCCGCGCAGGCGTGGGCGACGGTGACGCCGTGGGCGGCGGCCTGGGCCGCCTGGCCGACGGGGGCGGCCAGGGCGAGAGCGGCCGTGGCGAGCGTGGCCACGGCGGTGAGAGAAACGGTTCTGCGCAACGTACGTCCTCCACATGGTGGGGTGTACCGGGAAGGGCTGTGGGGGGTGCGCGGTACGGCCTCGGCGCGGGGTGTGCGCCATGGCCGCGCAGAACGTATGGATGTCAAGGGCACATCAACAAGACGGACGGTGAAGCGAGAACGTTTCTTTACCTTTCCTGGAGAGTTCGTGTGTAGTTCATGGGCAGGTCATCGCCGAGAGACGGCCCGACCATGGCTTGACCGACCTGGGTGGCGGTACGACCGGATACAGTCGGCCCCGTTCGACAAAGGGCGAGCCCTCCCGGGGAGCCGGTTCAGCAGCTCGGACCCGGGCCGGACGTGAGGTTCTTCACAGAGAAATCGAGGAGCCGAGAGCAACTGCACCTTTCGCTACGGTCTGCGGTCGCCGGTCTGGTCATGGCTGGATCCATCTGCTGACAGAGCGCCAGTGCGGTCCCTTCGAGCCGCCTTAGGATCAGCGCCTGCCGCACCGCGTGCCCCCACCACCGCTACGGCCTCTCGGTTTTCTTTTGTTGCCCAGAAGAGGTCTCATGAAGCTTCGCCGTACCCTTGTGGCGGTCGCGACGGCCGCTGCCGTCGCCCCCGCCGCGTTGACGATGGCAACCGTGGCCTACGCCGACGACGGCTCGGTCTCGGCCACCCCCACCGCGAGCGCCTCCGCCTCCGACGCGCCCGTCGGCGCCACGGCCTCCGCGACCGCGAACGCCACGGGCTCCGCCACCCCGAGCGCGGCTGCCGACGGGACCCCGGTCGCCACCGCCTCCGCCACCGCCACGCCCGTACCGACCGCCACGCCCACCACGGAGCCCACCGACCTCGGGTTCTGCGAGGACCAGAACCCGAACTACAAGGCCACACTCCGGATCGCGCTGAGCGGCCTGCCCGGCAAGATCGTGAAGGGCAGCGGCTGGCACCCGTTCAAGATGACGGTGACCAACCCGTCGAAGGACGCCATCAAGGACATCACGCTCGCCGCGGGCGTAGGCCCGCTGAACGGCGACGACCCGTTCACGCTCAAGCAGGTCGTGCTCCAGGCGTACGACCCGGACGCGAAGCAGTGGTTCAACGTCACGGACGACGGCACGCACTCCCTCGGCTCCCTGGGCCCGGGTGACCTGCCCGGCAACACCTCGGTCGGCCTCAGCTTCCGGCTGAACGTCACCGCCAAGGCCCCGGTCGGCAAGGCCCTCACCATCGGCCTGGGCGTCTACCCCGACACGAAGAACAACTGCGTGGCGACGGGTTTCGCCGCCTACAAGATCGACATCGTCAAGCCGGGCACCAGGACCACCGGCTCCAACCCGGTCCCGCAGACCGGCGGCAAGTCTCCGCTGCCGTCCAAGGCCCCGGCCAAGAACGGCACCTCCCACGTCGTCCCGGTCTCGGACACGACCGCGGCGGGCAAGGGCTCGCTGGCCCACACGGGTGCCTCCTCGGCGCTCCCGCTGATCGCCGGTATCGGTGGCGCGGCCGTGGTGGTCGGCGCCGGCGCGGTGTTCGTCGTGCGTCGCCGCAAGTCGGGCGGCACCGCGGCCTGACGCCGTAACCAGGCCGCGAACGAGCCGAGGGCCCGCATCCGGACACGGGTGCGGGCCCTTTCGCGCGATGAGGCCGGTCTGAATGCCGTGGCCGTCGGCAGCCTGCCTTCCTCGTCCGGGACGTACTGGCCCACGTCCGAGAGCCCGTCGACTAGGCGCTGGGCAGTCACGCGTGGGGAACGGTCGCCTCCGGGGGTGCCGCCCGGGCCGCCGATCCGGCCATCGGACTGGCCGGACTCGTGCACTACGACGCCTGGATCGCCGTCGCCGGCAACACCGCCTCAAGACCCTCACCACCTGGTGCGAACTCCTCGGCTTCTTCCCCGGCTTCGCCACCGACGCCGGCGCGCTGATCTCCGGATGGGACGTCGCGGGCGTCGTGGAACGGGTGGGGTCCGACGCCGGGGAGTTCGCCGTGGGGGACGAGGTCTTCGGTTACGTCCGTTACGTCCGTAAGGACGGGTGCGGACGGCAGGCACTCTCTATGAACCGGCGTGAACGAGGACCGACTTGGGCCAGGTACGGCAGCCCCGGCGCGTGCAGGCGCGCGACGGGGAAATCTGGGCGCGGTGGTCGCGCGGGCCCAGGAGGGCGACGAGACCGCCTTCGCGGTCGCCTACCGGATCGTTGGCCGGGCCTGCTCGGCTGCCTGCACGGCATCGTCGGCGACGACGCGGAGGACGTGGCGTCCGGCGCGTGGCGGGAGACAGCCCGCGGCCTCGGGCGCTTCAAGGGCGACGGCGCGGGCTTTCGCGGCTGGACCGCGCGACGGGCAGGATCGGCGAGTCCGGTGACAACACCGGCAGCACGGACACACAGCCGGGAAGGGCCGGGCGGGCGGCCAGGGGCGGGAAGCACGAGTAGCCCGCGCCGCGATCCACGCTTCCCAAGCTGGGAGCGCGAGTTCGACTCTCGTCACCCGCTCTTATTGCAGCCCCAGGTCGGTGGCCTGGGGCTTGCCCTCGCCGCCGGCGTACGCGGTGGTCGAGGCGTCCGGCTGCTGGACGAGCCTGGTGGGCAGGGCGACGTACGCCGTGACGCCCGAGCCCTCCGTGGGACGCAGCTCGACATGGGCGCCGAGGCGGGTCGCGAGCGCCCCGACGACGTGGTGGCCCAGGAACCGGGTGGGCGCGGCGAGCCGGAAGCCATCCTTGCCGGACAGCAGGGCGTTGGCCTGGGCCATCCGCTGCGTGGTCATCCCGATTCCCCGGTCGACCACGGCGAGGCAGTACTCGCCGCCGTCCCGCCAGCCGTACACCGCGACCGGCTGCTGGGGCGGGCTGAACATGAGCGCGTTCTCCACCAACTCGGCGAGCAGATGCGAGAGTTCGGCGACACAGTGGCCGCGGACGCGGCACTGCTCGATGTCGGTGACAGCGACCCGCTGGTACTGCTCGACCTCGGAGACGGCCGACTGCACGACCTCGGTGACGGTGACCGTGCCGGGCCAGCGGCGAGCCGGGGACTCCTCGCCGGCCAGGACGAGCAGGGACTCGGCGTTGCGGCGCATGCGCGTCGCCAGGTGGTCGAGCTCGAAGAGTTCGGCGAGGGCGTCCGGGTCGAGTTCCTGACTCTCCAGGGTGGTGATCAGGCCCAGCTGGCGGCCGAGGAGCGCCTGGTTGCGGCGGCCGAGACTGGCCAGGGACTCGGTGCTGTTGCGGCGCAGGACGGCCTGTTCGACGGCGAGGCCCACGGCGGTGCGCTCGACATTGCGCAGAGCGGCGGCCAGCCGTGTGATCTCCCGTGCGGTGCCGGGGACTTCGGCCGCCTGGGGCGCAGCGGGGGGCGGGGTGTCGGGGTCGGCCTCCTGGATGTGCTTGACCACGTCCGGCAGCCCGGTGCCCGCGACTGCGTCGGCCTCGTCGGCCAGGGCGCCCAAGGGGCGGGTGATGGAGCGGGCCGAGAACACCGCGAGTGCGGAGGCCACGGCGAGGATCAGCGCGCCCAGCGCCAGGAAGCCGACGAGTTCCCGCGTGGCCGCGCCCGCGACCTGGTCCGCTCGTGCCCGTACGTCATCACCGACCTGTTTCTGCACGCCGTGCAGATCATCGACGAGCGTCGTCATGTCGGCCCACCAGCGGGCGGGGTCGACGTCGAGGGACGAGCCGTCGGCACCCGCCTCGGCCTTGGCCTCGTACCCGCTGACGCGGCGGGCGGCAGCCGTCTTGAAGGCGTGGTCGAGGGACGACTTCTCCGCGCTGTCGGCGAGCTGGCGGAACTGGCCGAGGGCGGCGACCCGCGTGGCGCGGACATCGGTGAAGTCGAGGTACTCGCCGGAGCGGAAGCGACGCGCCGCGAACACGCCGTTCAGGGAGCCTCGTTCGAGGGCTACGGCCTCCGTGGCACGCGCCAGGGTCTGCAGCGCCTGCACGCCTTGCGCGACACGGCGGTCACCGTCGGGTGCACCGGCCCCTTCGGCATCGATCAGGGCGGTGACGGCCCCGGTGTAGAAGCGGAGTGTGGCAGTGCGGTCCGCCGTGCCGGTGTCGACGGCGGTACGGGTTGCGGTGAGGTCGACGAGCGGGAGCTGGGCCTGGCGCAAGGCGGAGACCGCGGCCCCGGGCAGATCGCCGCTCCCCCGCGAGAGCGCCGCCCTCAAGGACGTACGCGCGATGTCGGTGCGCGCCCGCTGCCCGCGGACCTCGTCCCGGTACCGCTCAGCGCCGTTCAACAGGCCGTTGGTCAGGCCGCGTTCACGCTGGAGCTCACGGACGAGGTCCTGCTCCCGCAGCAGGATGCCGGCCTGGGACTCCGTGGCCCGTGCGGCGGACCAGTCGTGGGCGCGGCCGGCAACACCCAGCCCGGTCAGGGCGAGGAGCAGACAGGTGGGTACGGCAAGGACGATGGCCATACGGCCGCGGATGGAGCCCCAGCCGGGGATACGGACGGACTGGTCAGGTCGGCGGATTCGGTTCCCCCTCATGCCCCGCGAGGCTAGAGGCGGCCCGGTAGGCGCCTCGTTTCCCGTTCGTAAGACATCGATTCACAGGTGCTCACCCGACGCGGGCAGCGGCTGTGAGAGGGGTTGATGAGGACGCGGCCAAGGCCCTCGGTTCCACCACCGCGACCCGCCTTGGGCTACGCGGCACGTATGCCCGTGGCGGGCCCCTGTTCCTCCTCGAACAGGAAGGCTTCGTCTTCCCCGAAGTCCGGGGCCTGGAAGGGGTTTGTCGCCGGAGGCGGCGATGCTGGAGCGGTACAGCGGGGCTGCCCTTCCAGGGCGGAGAACAGCGACGTCAGATCGATGAGAGGTCTCGCTTTCGTTGCAGGTCCCTGAAGGGGCCTGGCGTTCCATGACCGGGCACAGCGGTCCTACAGCTTGGTCATCTTGGCGTACGGGCTCAAGATCCGCATTTGTTCCGAGCCGAAATCCACGAGTGCCGCGATTCCGTCCTCGATGCCGATCACCCGGCCGAGGCCGTAGACGTCGTGTGTGACCTGGTCGCCCACGGCGAAGTGCTTGGGAGTCGGCGCGGCCGGGGCCTTGAAGGGACTGGTGGGCAAATGGCGCTTCGGTGCAGCAGGCTTTGTCATTGCCCCTAGTATGCGCCTACGAACTGCGCTGGTGGCTGCCTCGCTGATCGTGGGACTCCACTCCAGCAAGAGCCGAGCCTGCCGACCGGCCAGCAGACGCCCGTACCCTTCGTGGTATCTACGGCGTCACATAGCGGGCGCACAACACTGGAGGCAATACCTCGTGCTGATCGCTCAGCGTCCTT
>NZ_CM002285.1:4456431-4457213 GCF_000497445.1 Streptomyces roseochromogenus subsp. oscitans DS 12.976
CGTTGACCGAAGAGGTCGTCGACGAGTTCCGTTCCCGGTTCGTGATCGAGCCGCTGGAGCCGGGCTTCGGCTACACCCTCGGCAACTCCCTCCGCCGCACCCTCCTGTCGTCGATTCCCGGCGCTGCTGTCACCAGCATCCGTGTCGACGGTGTCCTGCACGAGTTCACCACCGTGCCGGGCGTCAAGGAGGACGTCACCGACCTGATCCTCAACATCAAGCAGCTGGTCGTCTCCTCGGAGCACGACGAGCCGGTCGTGATGTACCTGCGCAAGCAGGGCCCGGGTCTGGTCACCGCCGCCGACATCGCGCCCCCGGCCGGTGTCGAGGTGCACAACCCCGACCTGGTCCTCGCCACGCTCAACGGCAAGGGCAAGCTGGAGATGGAGCTGACGGTCGAGCGCGGCCGCGGTTACGTCTCGGCCGTGCAGAACAAGCAGGTGGGCCAGGAGATCGGCCGTATCCCGGTCGACTCGATCTACTCGCCGGTTCTCAAGGTCACGTACAAGGTCGAGGCCACGCGTGTCGAGCAGCGCACCGACTTCGACAAGCTGATCGTCGACGTCGAGACCAAGCAGGCCATGCGTCCGCGTGACGCCATGGCGTCGGCCGGCAAGACGCTGGTCGAGCTGTTCGGTCTGGCGCGCGAGCTGAACATCGACGCCGAGGGCATCGACATGGGCCCGTCCCCGACGGACGCCGCCCTGGCCGCCGACCTCGCGCTGCCGATCGAGGAGCTGGAGCTCACCGTCCGCTCCTACAACTGCCTCAAGCGTGAGGGC
>NZ_CM002285.1:4457238-4495651 GCF_000497445.1 Streptomyces roseochromogenus subsp. oscitans DS 12.976
GTCCATTCGGTGGGTGAGCTCATGGCTCGTTCCGAGGCGGACCTCCTGGACATCCGTAACTTCGGTGCGAAGTCGATCGACGAGGTCAAGGCGAAGCTGGCCGGCTTGGGCCTGGCCCTCAAGGACAGCCCGCCCGGATTCGACCCGACCGCCGCCGCGGGTGCCTTCGGCGCGGACGACAGCGCGAGCACGGGTTTCATGGAGACCGAGCAGTACTGAATGCCGCGCCGGGTCGCGGGGAGCCAGGACGGCAGCGGAGTCGGCGATGAGCACCGGCCGGCCGCACCCGGCTCCCCGGCGGCCCGCCGGCGGAGAGGCAGACGCGCGTCGGGCAGCGCCCGGCACCGCCCGCGCTCGGAGGCACGCGAAGGACGTACGGCGCCGGCGCGGCCGTGCGCGGAAATCTGTCACGGCGAGGCCATACGTCCGCGCCTCGCGGAGTCAGGGTTGATCCACGAGGCAGATGGCGCTGAGTCTTCGGAGCGCGGGTGCCACGCACGCCTGGGTTCCCCGCCGTGTTCCCGAAACGAAGGTGCCATGCCCGCTGGGAACGCCCCTGCGTTCGGCAGGCTCCGCCCGTTCGGCAGCCGCTTCCGTACGCGGGGGACGGGCTGCCAGGGTCCCCGCCCGGGCGCCGGACGAAAGAGCGGCCAGGACGGGCGCTCCGCCCCGCACCGGAAGGAGGGCCGTGACCGCCGTCGTTGTCCGGTGCGTGAAGTCGCCACAGCCGCTTCCCGGGAGCGCGGGTCCGTCGGCCGTGGCGGCGGTACGGTGTGCGGCAGTCGATCGCCCGTTCTGCGATCGCTAACCAACAAGGGGGTTCCATGAAACACCGCCGCCCGCGCCACCGTCGCAGAACGATCGCCAGAGCGGTCGGTACGGCGGGCGCGCTGGCCGTCGCTCTGGGTGCGGGGATGACGCCGGCGATGGCTGCCGGGAAGCCGTCCGCCAAGCCCGCGGCCACCGGGTTCTCGCCGGACCAGCCCGACCAGCCCGACCAGCACACGCCCTGGGCGCCCGAGAACGACGAGGCGCCGCTGCACCACAAGCCCGTACACCCCGATGCCCTCGCGTCGGGCCGCACGGATACGTCCGGTCTTCAGCTCAACATGCCCGCGCCGACCGGGCCGTACAGCGTGGGCATGGTCGGCCTGCACCTCGTCGACAAGTCCCGCATCGACCCGTACGTGCCGGGCAACCAGCAGCGCGAGGTGATGGTGTCGCTCTGGTATCCGGCCACCGCCACGTCCGGGCACTATCAGGCACCGTGGATGCCGTCGATCTCCGGCGCCCATTTCCTCGCCTCGCGCGGGCTGTCGCCGCAGCAGGTGACCCTGCCGAGGACCGCGGGCCATGTCCTCGCCCCGGTGAACACCAAGCTCGGCAAGCTGCCCGTCCTGCTGTACTCGACCGGGCTGCACTCGGACCGCGCGATGGGCACCGCGCTCGCCCAGGACCTCGCCAGCCGCGGCTACCTCGTCGTCACCGTCGACCACACCCACGACGCCAACGAGGTGCAGTTCCCCGGCAACCGGCTCGAGGTCAACACGATGCCGCCGGACGCGCACTCCTCCGACACGCTCAAGGTGCGCGCGGCCGACATCCGGTTCGTCATCAACCAGCTCGGCACGATCAGTAAGGGCGGCAACCCGGATGCCGGCCACGCCACGCTTCCCTCCGGGCTGTCGGGCGCCGTGGACATGTCCCGGATCGGGATGTTCGGCTGGTCGCTGGGCGGCGCGGCGGTCGACACCTCCATGCAGCTCGACCACCGCATCGCCGCTGGTGCCGACCTGGACGGCCAGTTCTTCGGTACGGCGCCGAGCAAGGACCTGGACCGGCCCTTCATGCTCTTCAGCTCAGGCACCCACAACCGCAACAACGACGGGTCGTGGCGCACGCTGTGGTCGCATCTGAAGGGATACCGGGTCGACATCCAGCTCCACGGCGCGGCACACCTGTCGTTCAGCGACAACGAGTGGATGGTGCCGCAGGAGGCGGGCCTGCTCGGGCTCTCCCAGGATCAGCTCCAGCAGATGTTCGGGACGATCGATCCCGACAGGGCGGTCAAGGTCCAGTGTGACTACCTCGCCGCCTTCTTCGACCAGGAGCTTCGCCACAAGCACAGCACCCTGCTGGACGGCCCCGACAAGAGCTACCCGGAGATCTCCTTCGTCCGCTGACCGGACAGCTGACCGGACATCCGGAGGGCGGGTCCTTTCGCGGGTCCGCCCTTCGGCGTTCCGGGGGGTGGTCCCGCATGCGTCGGCCTCGTCGGCCATCGCCCGGTGGCCCCTTGCGCACGTACGACACAGGGACGAAAGTGTGATGGTTATGTGATCGTATGAGGCTAGAGTGTTCGCTCTGTCGAACATTCGGGCGCTCTACGCCAGTTGAGAAAGGATCCGCTGCCCTGCCCTCCGCACCCCGGGCGCCGCGGCGACACCGCATCCGCCGCCGCGCCGATATGCCCATGCTTGGCGGGGTGCGCCCGCCGATCGCCGCCCTCGTCGTACTCCTGCTGGTGGTCGCCGCCCTGACCGTGATCGGCCTCGACGGCATCCAGGCCGAGCGAATACCGCAGGCCGTACTGAACGGCGAGCAGCAGATCTCCGCGGACACCGCACTGTCGGTGCGCACCGCGATCGACGTCGAGGCGAGCACGGTACGCCGTACGGCCAACGCGTACCCGGCGACAAGCACCTCCACCCCCGCGACCGCGCTCAAGGCGCTGACCTCTGCCAGGAAGGCGGTCCTCGGCAGTGCGCTGCTCGACCCGCACACCGGCAAACTGCTGGCGGCCGGCGGCAAGCCGGTGCCGCTGGCCGGGGTGGACGTCGCCGGGACGGCGTCCGGGCACGGCGCGATCCGGCCCCGGCTGGTGACATCGGGCGGCACGCGGCAACTGCTGTACTTCGCCAGGGTCACCGTGCCCGCACAGCAGGAGGACGCCAACCAGGACCAGTACCAGGCCCCGAGCCGGCCCGACCGGCAGTGGCTGCTCGTGGTCTGCGAGACGCTCCCCACCCTCACGACGTACGGCGACGGACGCACCGCCGAAGTACTGGACGCGAGCGGCACGGCGCTCGCCACCACCGTCCGCGGCACGGCGTCGCCGGCCGCCGCCGACAGCGGTCTGCCTGCGACGGCGGCCCGCGCGGCGAGGGACTCGGGGCGTGACACCGACGGCTCGGGAAGCCTGCTGGGCGCCACCACGGGCAGCCGGCGCACGGTGGCCGGCTGGGCCCAGGTCGCCTCGGCGACCGGTCCGGGCGACGCCGACGGCCTCGGTCTGGTGGTGCTCACCTCCCGCGCGGTGCCCGCCACGACCGGCGGCGCCGACTACTCGCGCTTCGCACTCGAGGCCGCGGGGGCGCTGGCCGGGGTCGCGCTGCTGCTCGGGCTGGCACTGCACTTCTTGGTGCAGCGGCCACTGCTGCGGCTGTATCTGTCCGCCGGCCGCCTGGCCCGGGGCGCGACCGAGGGCGGGCCGGCCGCGCTGGAGGAGCTGACCCGGCCGGTTCCGGTGCATGGCTTCGGGGAACTGGCCCGGATCGGGCGGGCACTGGAGTCACTGCGCCGGCAACTGCTCGGCGAGAGCGGCCCGCAGGACTTCCCGGCCCGGCGCGGACCGGGCTATCGGGCGCTGGCCGTGGCCGGCGTGGTGGTGGTGGCCTGCTGGGCGATGCCGATGATCTTCCTGCTGAACAGGGCGGACACCGCGACCGCGGTTCCGGCTCCGGTCCTCGCCGACCAGCAGGCGCGCACCGAGATCGCGACGAACCGGATCCGGCAGTCCCTCGACCAGTCGTACACCGACCTGAGCGACGTGGCCGCGGGTCTGCCGGGCAGGAGCCGGGCCGCCCAGGCCGAGGTTCTGCAACGCACCCTCGCCGACCACAAGCAGTACCGCTCGCTGTATCTCCTGGACCGCTCCGGCGGCATCACGCTGAGGGTGGGCGGCACCCCGCTGCGCACCCTCGTCCACGTGCCCGGCGGCAGCGGGATCACCACCGTCAACACCTCGGGCCGGATCCCGGCGATCGCCGCCTATTCGCAGGTCCGGGCCGTCAAGGGCAAGGCCCCGGCGGCCGGGGTGGTCCTGTTCGGTGAGATCGACGTGAAGGCGCTCAACTCCGTTCTGCCCAGGCCGAAGCTGGGCAGCGTCTGGGTGACGGACCGCGACAACAGGGTGCTGGCGGCAAGCGTGGGCTACCGCGCCTTCCAGTCGCTGCCCGACCCCGGTCTGACCCGTCTCGCCCGCGCCACCCAGGGCGCCCCGGGGACCGCGGGCACCGCGACCTCGGCGGTGCTCCGCACGTCCTCCGGCCCGTCGGTCGACGCCGCGGCGCCGCTGGCGCAGAGCGGCCCGACGGCCGGCCTCGGCTGGCACGTGGTGACCACGGAGCCCGCGGCGGCGCTCCAGATCCCCGCGGTGCAGGCCGAGCAGCGCACCATGCTCGCCGGGATCCTGGGCCTCACCCTGGGCGCGGCCTGCCTGGGCTGGCTGCATGTCGTGGTGATCCGGCCGCTGCGCGCGGTCGCCGTGCTCGTCGAGCGGCTCGCCGGCGGGGACCGCCGCACCGTGCTGCACCCGGTCAACCACGACGAGGTCGGCTCGGTCACCCGCGGCCTGGAGCTGATGCGCCAGGCCCTGGCGGAACGCGACCGGGCGGAACGCGACAGGGCGGCCAGATCCGGCCACGCCGCCGGGCCTTCCCAGTCCCTGCGTCAGACCACCCTCCAGCGGCAGTAAGGACGGAATCGGCGTGCTCTTCCTCTATGTCATCGTCCTGCTGTGCTGTGCCGCGCTGTGGATCGCCGGAATCGTGGAGCAGCGGCGGCACTTCGCCTCGCTGGAGCAGATACCGGCGCGGGTGCTGGTCAACGGCATCCGCGGCAAGAGTTCGATCACCCGGCTGTGCGCGGGCGCGCTGCGCGGCGGCGGCCTGGTCACCGTCGCCAAGACCACCGGCACCGCCGCCCGGTTCATCCACCCGGACGCCACCGAGGAGCCGATTTACCGCAAGTTCGGGCTGTCCAACATCGTCGAGCAGATCGGCATCGTGCGGCGGGCGGCGACCTACCGGCCGGACGCGCTGGTGATCGAGTGCATGGCGGTGATGCCCGCGCTGCAGGAGATCAACCAGGAGAAGCTGATCCGCTCCACGATCGGCGTGCTGTGCAATGTCCGCGAGGACCATCTGGAGGAGATGGGGCCGACGCTGGACGATGTCGCCCGCTCGCTCTCCCGCTCGATGCCGGTGGGCGGGGTGTGCGTGACGGCGGAGAAGGACCGCTTCCACATCCTCCAGGAGGAGGCCGACGCCCGTAACTGCAAGCTGGTCTACGCCGACCCGGAGACGGTCACCGACGAGGAGCTGCGCGGCTTCAGCTGGTTCACCTTCAAGGAGAACGTGGCGATCGCCCTCACCGTCGCCGAACTGCTCGGCGTGGAGCGGCAGACCGCGATGCAGGGCATGTGGGACGCACCGCCCGACCCAGGTGTGCTGTCGGTGGAGCGCTACGTCACCCCCGAGGGCAAGCGGCTGCGGTTCGCCAACGTCTTCGCGGCCAACGACCCCGAGTCGACGCTGATGAACGTCAAGCAGCTGGAGGACCTCGGCGCGATCAGACGGCCGCTCAACGTGGTCATCAACTGCCGCCCGGACCGGGTGGAGCGCAACGGCCAGATGGGCGCGGTCGTCCCCGACCTCGCCGCCGAGACCGTGTTCCTGATCGGCCACCCGACCAAGAGCGCCCGTGACGCGATTCCGGCCGCCTTCACCGGGCGGGTGGTGGACCTCGGCGGCGACCGCCGGGACCCCGAGGAGCTGACCGCGGCGATGCTCGCGGAACTCGGCCCGGCCTCCTCGCTGGTGGCGATCGGCAACATCCACGGCCAGGGCGAGCTGTTCCTGGAGTGCCTCGCCGAACTGCCGCTGGACGAATCCGAGGACCCGCTCGACGCCGTACCCGACGGGGACGGCCTGGACCAGGAGACCATGCAGATCGCGGTGCCCCGGCCGCGGATCGCGGTGGCCCGGCCGCCCGAGCCGGAGCCGTACAGCTGGGTGGCACCGCTGGAGACACCGGCGTACGGCTTCCACATCCCGGAGCAGCGCGAACTCGCCCGCCGGTTCGCCGCCCGCCAGGGCCGGCCCGACGGCGAGCGCGCCGCAGACGACCCGCACCCCTCCTACGAACCGCACCAGCCCACGAGGAACCCGTGATCCCCGCCAACCTCACCGCACAGACCGCCGCGCTCGGGATCGCCCTCGGGCTGGTCTTCTCGCTCGTCTGCTATCTGACCACCAACCTCTCCCCCGGGGGGATGATCACCCCGGGCTGGATCGCCCTCACGCTCGTCACGGACGTGCAGATGGCCGGGCTGATGGTCGGTGTAGCGGCCCTCACGTACTTCGCGACGAAGCTGGTGCAGCGCACGGTGATTCTCTACGGCAAGCGGCTGTTCGCCGCCGTGGTGCTGTGCGCGGTGCTGATGCAGACCACCGTGATGCTCGCCCTCAGCCATGAGTTTCCGTTGCTGTACACATCACAGACCCTTGGCTTCATCGTCCCCGGCCTGGTCTCCTACCAGATGGTCCGCCAGCCAATGGCGGCCACGCTCATCTCGACCACGGCGGTGACGCTGGCCACGTACGTGGTGCTGGTCTCCGGTCTGCTGATCGGCGTCCTGCCCACCGGCTGACCTGCCCACCGCCCTCTCACCTCGCACTTCCAGGAGGATCGGCCATGCACTCCGAACCCGTCGCCAGACGCAGCCGTCCGACGCGCCGCGCCGTGCTCGGGACGATCGCGGGCGTGGCGGCCGCCGGGGTGGCGGGCGGGTACGTCTGGGACCGCCTCGGGCACGGCAGCGGCGGCAGCGACGACCGCATCGGTACGGCCGCCGACGGCACGGGCACCGGGCCGAGCGCCCGGCCCACCGGGGCCCACACCTTCGAGCGGCTGTCCGCCCCCGACCGCACCGTGGTCCGCGCCGCCGACGGCGGCACGCTCGCCACCTTCACCGACGGCGCCCGTACGGCCGTACTCACCGGGCCCACCCGCAGCTTCAGCGAGCCGCGGACCACCGAGGCCACGGTGACCACGGACGCCTGGGTGCGGGTGCTGCCGCACGAGTGGCAGCGCGGCCTGGAGAAGTCCGCTTGGTTCAAGGGCTGGTTCCACAAGGCGCTCGGCGACACCAGCCCGGACGTCTTCGCGGTGGCGTTCGAGTACAGCAGCGCCGGGGCGCCCGACAAGCACAACACCGCCGGCGTGCGCTACGCGGGCACCGCGCACTTCGGCCCGCGCAACGCCAAGGTCAACAACCCGCTGGACTTCGCCTACCACGACGAACAGTCCGACTTCTACGACTATCTGGGCATTGACTGGACCTTCCCGGACGGCACGCGCGTGCAGCCGGAGAAGGCCCGCTACGGCGACGTCGACTGCTCCGGCTTCCAGCGTCTGGTGTGGGGCTACCGCATGGGCATCCCCCTGCACAACACCAACGCCCAGGGCACCGGCCTGCCGCGCCGCGCCTTCGCCATCGCCGCCCACGGTCCCGGCCGCCTGGTGATCCCCGACACCGGCGAGCAGCCCACCGATCTGGGCGCCCTGCAACCCGGTGATCTGGTCTTCTTCGCCATCATCAAGGACCGGCCGGACTTCATCGACCACTGCGGTATGTACATGGGCCTCGACGACCAGGGCCGGCACCGCTTCTACTCCAGCCGCTCCGCCGCCAACGGCCCCACCCTGGGCGACCTGTCGGGCCGCTCGCTGCTGGACGGCACCGACTTCTACGCCCGCGGCTTCCGGGCGGCCCGCCGACTGTGACCCAGCCGCCTGTCGCCGCCGCCCGGTGATCCCGCCGCCCGTGCACCACCGCCTCACCTGACCTGCTGATCCAAGGACCACTGCCATGACCGCCATCCCCGCCGTCCAGCCCACCGGCGCGCACCGAGGCCGCCGGGCGGCCAGCCGCCGCTCCGGCCGGCCGGAAGACGCCCCGCGCTGGGAGCGCCCCGCGCTCGCCACGGTGCTGGTCGTCGCCACCCTGCTGTACGGCTGGGGCATCGGGCACGCCGCGCTCCACCCCTTCTATGGTGCGGCGATACGGTCGATGTCCGGCAGCTGGCGAGCCTTCTTCTTCGGCGGGCTCGACTCCAGCGGCTCGATCACCATCGACAAGCTGCCCGGCGCCTTCTGGCCCGACGCCGTCTCCGTCTGGCTCTTCGGCCCGCACACCTGGGCGGCCGCGCTGCCGCAGGTCGTCGAGGGCGTGCTCACCGTATGGCTGTTGCACCGGATCGTACGGGCCTGGGCCGGGCCGTTCGCCGCGCTGGTCGCCGCGCTGACGCTCACCCTCACCCCGGTCACCGTGGTCCTCGACCGGGCCACCATCCCGGACACGGCGCTCACCCTTCTCCTCGTGGCAGCGGCGGGAGCGCTGCAGAAGGCGGTGCGCACCGAGCGGCTGCTGCCGCTGATCACCTGCGGCATCTGGGTCGGGCTCGCCTTCCAGACGAAGATGCTGCAGGCGTGGCTGGTGCTGCCGGTCTTCGCCGCGGTCTACCAACTCGCCGCGCCCGGCACCCGGTTGAACCGGGCCCTGCGCGTCCTGCTGGCCGGTGCGGTCGCGCTGGCGGTCTCCTGCTCCTGGGTGCTGATCGCCTGGGTGACACCGGCCGCGAGCCGCCCGTACCTCGACGGCACCTCCGGCAACGATCCGTTCGCCCTGGTCTTCGGCTACAACGGCCTGAGCCGCTTCAGCAGTGATGCCACCGCGTTCGGCGCCGTCGCGGGCACCGCCGCCAGCCGCACCACCGGCAACACCGGCTGGGACATGCTGATCAACCACACGGTCGGCCCGCAGATCGCCTGGTTCCTGCCGCTCGCCGCGCTCGCCGCAGTCCTCGGCGTCGTCTGGCGCGCCGGGCAGCCGCGAACCGACCTGCTGCGCACGGGATTTCTGATGTGGGGTGGCTGGCTGGCCGTGCACACCCTGGTGTTCAGCAGCTCCAACGGCAACCACGCCTACTACACGGCCGTCATCGCCCCGGCGCTCGCCGCGCTGACCGGCGGCGGGCTCGCGCTCTTCCGATCGGAGTACGAGTCGAAGTACACGGCGGTGCCGGAGGCGCAGCACGAGCCGGCGCAGGAGGCGGGCGGCCGGCGGCACATGGCGCTGCCGGCGGCGATCGTGCTGACGGTGGCGTGGGCGCTGGTGCTCGACTGGCCGACCCGATTCGTCTCCTGGCTGCTGCCGGTCGCCGTGATGCTCGCGCTGTGCGGCGTGGTGGGCCTGTGGACCCGCGGGCCGCGCACCTCCCCGCGGATGGTCCACGGCGCCCTCGCCGCCGGGATCGCGGCCACCCTGGTCGTACCGGCCGGCTGGGCCGTCTCCAGCCTCAACCCGCTCTACGCGGGCGCCGCCACCTCACCGATGACCGGTCCGGTCGGCAAAACGTACGGCGCCCACCACCGCCACGCTCCGCGGGGCGTAGGACTCGACCAGCCCAGCGCCCGCGACACCGCCCTGCTCGACTACCTCACCACGCACCGCCACGGCGAGAAGTACCTGCTCGCCACCCAGGCCGCCTACACCGCCGAGCCCCTGCTGCGCGCGAAGTCCGAACCCGTCCTCGTCATGGGCGGCTTCACCGGCAGCACCCCCTTCCCCACCGCCCAGCAGCTCGGCGGTCTCGTCACCGCCCACCAGCTGCGCTATGCGCTGCTCACCACCCAGCGCCCCACCACTCCCGCCACCATCTGGGTGAAGTCCCACTGCACCCGCATCCGGCCCACCGCCTACGGCCGCCGCACCGACGGCAGCTTCGCCCTCTACGACTGCAACCCCCAGGCGTGAGGCGACGCCTGCGGACCTTCGGTCGCGTCATGCACGATGGGGCCATGCCTCAGTTGACGGCCCCGAACGCATCCGTACACCGGTCCTTCGTCGAAGCCATGGCCGAGTTCCGAGCCGAAGGACGGGGAGGAGTGGGCGACGAGTCCGCGGAAGGACAGTTCCTACGGGGTCATGCGGACAACCTGCACGACGCCAAGGCCTTCGCGGCCTATGTACAGGCAGTCTGTGACCAGGCCCGTTCCGATGCCGCGGGCGAAGATGTACCCCGCACCAACCTCTGGTTCGTCGAAGGGGCGGCCTACATGGGACGGCTGATGATCCGGCACGCTCTCACTCATGAGCTGCTCGAGCGCGGAGGACACATCGGCTACAACGTGCGGCCCTCGGCTCGACGGCGTGGATACGCCACAGCGATGCTCATGGAGGCCCTGCCGATCGCCCGTGGGCTCGGAATCACTTCCGCCCTGCTCACCTGCGACGCCGGCAACAATGCCTCGCGCAAAGTGATCGAGACATGCGGCGGCGTCCTTGAGGACGAACGCAACGGCACGCTCAGGTTCTGGCTTTCGACCGGGGCCGCGCGTCGTGAGTGAAGTCGTACGCGGCCCAGTCGGTGAGCGTGCGATAGCCGAGGCGCTGATAGAGGGCGTTGCTGGTGGGGTTGGACAGGTCCGCGAACAGGACGACGTCCCTCGCGCCCGCTGCCAGCGCGGCCCGGCTCACCTCCGCCGTCACAGCGCCCGCGTAGCCGTGACCGCGCAGGCGGGCCGGGGTGTAGACGATGTCCACCTGGATCTGGCCGCCGATCAGCGGGTTCATGCCCGCGATGGAGACGGGGGTGCCGTCCGGGGTCTCCCAGAGCGTATAGCGCTTGTCGGCGAAGCGCGTGCCGGCCCAGGAGCCGGCGTCGATCGAGACGGCTTCCCCGACGGCCTTGGCGAACTCGCCGCACCAGAACATGACTTGCTCAAGGTCCTGCTCGCCCAGGACGCGGCCCCGGCCCGCCGGCAGCGGCTCCGGTGGGGTGAGCGTGCCGAGGCGGTACAGACGGAGCCGCGTGTCGTGGAGTCTCGGCGTCGCGCCGGTGTGCCTCTGCCAGGCCTCGGCGAAAGCGGTGGCGGTGGCGTGGTCCGCGCTGACGCGGGGAAGTGAGTGCCCGAGGGCGGCCAGGCGGGCGGCCAGGGAGCCGGCCTGCGCGGGCGTGAGCGGGGAAAGGCCGATACCACGCGGCGGGAGGCGGAAGAAGGTGCCGTGAACCTCGCCCGCTCGCTCCAGCACGCCGAAGACGGGGGCGTCGGTGCCGAACGCCTTCGCCCCACGTGCTCGCACTCTCTCGGCCCACGTCAGCTGCATGACGTGCGGGCCGGGCCGTGAGCGCAGGAAGTCTCCGGCTCGGGCGAGGAAGTCGCCGACGTCTTCGGTGAGGTGCCAGTCATCCGGACGCATGCTTCATCGTCCCTGATGTACGTGACTCGCGGGAGCACTGGCCCGGAGAAGCGCCGTCGCCATGCCCCATGGTCAGTCCGTGTCCGCGCCCCGGTCACCCAGCAGGCCCGTGACCTGTGTGCGGACGGCGGCCCACGCGGTGGCCGGCAGGTCGCCGAGGAGCGTCTCGCGCAGTGCGCGCACGGTCTCCTCTGGCTCGGTGGCGCATGGGGCGCCGGCGCTGAGCACCTCGTAGCCGTCGCGGACGGCGACCCGTAGGCGGTCGCCACCGTCGTCGGCATGTACCGCCGAGGCGACCACGAGGGGCGGTGGTCCGCCTGCCTCGCCGGGCAGTTTGCGGTACGCGCAGGCGACCGGCGCACGCCAGCGCAGGCTCAGCAGAACGGGACGCTTGGCCACCGCCTCGGCCAGTTCCACGTCATGAACACCGTCGGACCCCAGCACCGTCGCCCGGGCGTCCAGGACGAGAGCCGCGGGCAACAGACAGCGCAGGGTGCTGCCGACGAGGTTGCCGCCGACCGTCGCCGTCCGGCGCACGGCCCCGGTGCCCACCGTGGCGGCCGCCAGCCGCAGTACGTCCGGAACGCGGCCGTCGATCCGGTGCAGGACCACGGCGCCGCCCACGGTCTCCCGGCCCAGCACGTTGGCCTCCGGCAACTCGCGCAGGGACATCGCCAGTTCGGGGAAGCCGTCCCGCTGCCACGTGGCCCACACGAGCGTCGCCCCGCCGACCGGCACGGCCCCCTCGGCCAGGCACTCCTGCGCTTCGGACACGGATGTGGGCAGTCGCAACAGCACAGTGGCCGACCTGCCTTCCTGAACGTGGGACTTGGGACCACGGCGGTGGGTGACACTTTGGCCATCTGCCCGCCGTCAAGACAGTTTTCTCGCCGATCGGGGGGCGCGTACAGGGCTCACGCGTGCACACCGCGCCCGCCCGTCACCGGCGCCGGTCCTGGTCCGGTTCAGGGCGGTGATGCGGCTTCCCGTTGTGGCTGGACCCGATGGCGAGCCCCCTCAACGGGTCAGGCGCCGACCGTGCCGTCCACGCCCTCGCGCAGGAAGTCCGCGTGGCCGTTGTGGCGGCCGTACTCCAGGATCATGTGGAGCATCACCATCCGCAGGGACACGTCCTCGCCCCAGCGCGGCTGGTGCCCGGCGAGGTCCAGGGACCCGGCCTCGCGCTCGATGCGCCGCGAGTGCTCGACCTCCGCCTCCCACACCGCGAACGCCTCCTCGGCGCTCGCGCCCGTGGTGTCGTAGGCGGCCTGGAAGTCGAACTCCTTCTCCGACCACAGCATCGGGGCGGCGTTGTCGTCGAACACCCTGCGGAACCAGGCGCGTTCGACCTCCGCCAGATGGCGGACCAGGGCGAGCAGGGAGAGGGTCGACGGCGGGCTCGACCGTTCCTTGAGCTGCTCCTCCGTCAGACCCTCGCACTTCATCGCCAGGGTCGCCCGGTGGAACTCCAGGAACGCCCGCAGCGTCTCGCGTTCCGTGCCGAAGAGCGGCGGGCCTGTGCGTTCGACGGTCACGGTGGGTTCCTCTCGGGAGCGAGCGGGCGCGGGCCGGGGCGGCCTGAGACGTCCAACGTACCCCGCTTGCCCGCCCACGACTTCAAGCGCAAAGGCCCCGGACCATTCGCTGGTCCGGGACCTTTGGCATCCACTCTCACATGAAGCCGAGACCCAATTCGGTGAGCCGAGCAGCACAGCTACCGATCAGTGGCCTCCGCACGTGGTACCGACGTGGGTTTCTTGCGCCCCTGGGTCGCCTTCGCCGTTCAGCAGGTTGCCGAGCAGGCCGTTGGCGACGCCCACCTCACCCAGGACGTCAAGGTTCAGGTCGTCGGTATCGCACCCCCCTCGGTGCATGACCGCGCCTTGCGCGGTGGCGATGCCCGTACCGGTGCCGGTGGCTATGAAGCCGACGCTAGCGATGACCGCGGCCGCGACAGCGGCCTTGGAAAGCTTGCGCATGTCTCCTCCTTGGGTCTGGAGCGCGGCAGAAGATCCACTTTGCGCTCATTTCGGAGGCTAGTGCGGCATTCCCGACAGCGCTCATCGGGGAAGCCATCCGGGGCTGTGGGGTTCACCCGCCGGTCCGGCCGTGTGGTGTCGTCGTACGTGAGAGGCGCAGGTCTTGTGGGGGTAGCCGCAGGTGGCCGCAGTCCCGGTAAACTCCCCGCGTGCCGATCCCGCGCGAGTTATCCACGGATGCAAATCAGCAACTTCGCTTCGCTCTGCTCGGGCCGCTCCAGGCCTGGCGCGGCGACACGAGTCTGGAGCTCGGGCCGGTTCGTGAACAGGCCGTCCTGACGGCATTGCTGCTACGACCAGGCAGGACGGTCAGCCGACAGCAGCTGCTCGACGGGGTGTGGGGCGCGGAACCCCCCGGCACGGGCGACAAAGTGATCCCGGTCTATGTGCACCGATTGCGCCGATGCCTGGATGCTCCTGGAAAGGGCTCGGCGGATTCCGTCATCGACACCGTTCGCGGGGGCTATCGCTTCGCCCCGAGGAGCGCGGGTGTGGACGTGGCGCGCTGGGAGGAGATCGCCGCCGAGGGGCGTTCGGCGAGGGATTCCGGAGACCTGGAGGCCGCGGTGGACGCATGGGCCACGGCACTGGGACTGTTTCGCGGCGAGCCCTTGGCCGGAATCCCCGGGCCCTTCGCGCAGGGGGAGCGGTTGCGGCTGGCGGAGCAGCGGCTCGTGGTGGTGCAGGACAAGGTCGACTGCCAGCTCCGTACGGGACGGCACACCGAGGCCGTGGGGGAACTGTTCTCCCTGACGACGGCCCACCCCTACAACGAGGCGCTGGCCGCCTTGCTCATGCGTGCCCTCCACGCCGGCAACCGGCAGTCCGACGCGTTGGACGTCTACACCGCGGTGCGCCGCCGTCTGGTGGACGAGCAGGGAATGGAGCCCGGCGGCGAACTGCGCCGGGTGCACGAGGCGGTACTGCGGGGCGACGACACGTTCCTGCTCGGCGGCGGCACTGCCGTACGACAGGGCCGGGCCAGGCAACACCCGACGCCGACGGAGCGTCCCGTCCCCGCTCCCGCTCCCGCTCCCGCTCCCGCTCCCGCTCCCCAGAAGCATCGCGTGCGGTATGAACTACCCGTCGGAGTAGGCAATTTCACGGGACGGGACCGGGAACACGGCATCCTCGTCGCGCCCGCCGACGCGCGCGTGGTCACCGTACGGGCGGTGGACGGCATGGCAGGAGTCGGGAAGACCGCCCTGGTGGTGCGCGCCGCGCGGGCGCTGCGGGACCGGTATCCCGACGGCTGTCTGTTCGTGGAGCTGCACGGGCACCGCGAGGACCGGGAGACGGTGGGGCGGCAACGCGTGCTGCGCCGGTTGCTGCGGGCGGTGGGTGCCGGCGAAGGGGAGGACTCCGAGGACCTGGACGAGTTGGCCGCGTCGTGGCGGACTGCCACCGCCTCCCTGCGGCTGCTCCTGGTACTCGACGACGCCGCCCGCGCCGAGCAGGTACGGCCGCTGCTGCCCGCCGGCTGCGGCAGCGTGGTGCTGGTGACCAGCCGCCGGCGCCTGACCGGGCTGGACGCGGACCGCAGGGTGTCGCTGCTGCCGCTCGGCCTCGACGAGGCGGCGGGACTGCTGACCCGTATCGTCGGCGGCGAGGAAGCCGGCGAGGGGTCCGACCGCGAGCGGGTGGCCGTACGCGAACTGGCCGCGTTGTGCGGCCGGCTTCCGCTGGCGCTGCGCATCGTCGGGGCACGGATACAGGATCGCCCGTTGTGGGCGGTGGAAGCCCTGGTGGCGCGGCTGACCGACGGCGAGCGCCGGCTGGACGAGCTCGCCGTGGAGGGCCGCAGCGTCGAGGCCGCGTTCCGGATCTCCTACGATCAGCTGCCGGCCGCCGACCAGCGTGCCTTCCGCGCCCTGGGCCTGTCGCCCACCATACGGCTGGACCGGCTAACGCTGGCCGCCCTGCTCGACGCGACGCCCGCCGACGCCGAGCGCACCCTGGAGAGCCTGGCCGACGCGAGTCTGGTGCAGCGGGTGACCGCCGACCGCTACCGGTTGCACGACCTGGTGGCGGTCTACGCCCGACGCGTCGCCGCCGCGTCGCCCGGCGAGGCCGCGGCGGCCCGCGGGCGGGTGTTCCGGCTGTACGTGGCCGCCGCCCGCTGCGCCGGCGACTGGGGCATCTCGTCCTACCCGACCGGCCCGCGGGGCACCGGGCCCTTCACGGACTGGGAGGAGGCCACGACCTGGCTGGACGCGGCGGGCGGTGAACTGGTCGATGTGATCGGCCAGGCGGCGGCCACCGGCCAGGTGGACGAGGCCTGTTGGATCGCCGAGGCCCTGGTCGACTACCTCACCCGGCAGGGACGGTTCCACGAGTGCCGCACCGCGCTGGAGCCGCTGCTGCCGAGGCTCGGTCAGGCCACCGACCGGCGGATGGACTCCGCGCTGCGTACGGGCCTGGGCATCATGTACGGGCTGCAGGGCCGCTACCAGCGGGCCCGCACCTGGTTCACCGAGGCGCTGGACATCAGCCGCCGGGCCGGTGACCGGCATGAGCAGGCCAGAGCCGCGGCCGGTTTCGGGACCTTCGCCAATCTGGAGGGCCGGATCGCCGAGTCCATGACCTATTTCGCCCAAGTGCTTTATTTCGTACGTGAGTTGACGTACGACGACTGGCTCACGGGCTCGGTCATGACCCGCGTCGGCGATGTCCACCACCAGCTCGGAGAGTACGACAAGGCGTACGACCGCTATCTGGAGGCGATCGCCCTCGCCGAGAAGGCGGGCAGTCCCAGGCTCCTCGGCAAGACGCTGCTCCGCCTCGGTGGCCTCCAACTCGACCTCGGCCGACCGGCCGAGGCGGCGGGCACCCTGGGGAAGGCCGAGGATCTGGCCCGGCGTCTCGGCGATGTTCCCCTGTACGCCGCCGTCCTCGGCAGGCTGTCCACGGCGGAGGCCGACCTGGGCAACCCGGAGGCCGCCGCCGAACTCCTGCGCCGGGTCGGCGCCGTACTGGACGAGCAGACCGGCACGGCGTCGGAGATCGCGATACGCCATCGGCTGATCTGGCACGGCGCCGTGGCGGAAGACCTGGCCGGGGCACGCGACTTCTTCGAGCGGGCCACGGCCCTGCCCGCCACGGATGCCAACCGTGCGCGGATCTCCAGGGTCCTGGACGACCTCGGCCGCCGACGACAGCCGGGCGCCGACGACGCATAGCGCTCGGGCCGGGCTGCGGCGGCTCGTGGCACCCCGGGCCGGGCGCAGACGGCTCCTGGCACCCGGGCGGAGTCGGCCTCGGCCCGGCCGAGGCGTGGTCGGCCGGGCCGCGGGCTTCGCTTCCGTCAGGCGCCCTACGCGGGGCCCCCGTCCGGAGTCCTCCACAGGATCCCGTCGCCACCGTCGTCGCCGAGGGTCTGGGCGATGACGTTGCCGCGCTGCGGGTAGTTCCCGTGCAGGTTGAAATAGCCGGGCGCGTTCAGGAGGGACGCGTCGCACACCGGGTCGCCGTGGATGCAGTACCGCGTGACCGGGATACCGTTGAACTCCGCCGGTCCGGCGCCGGGGGAGGTGAAGCCGGGCACGCCCCAGCCCTTCGGGATCTGGGCCGTGAAGCCGGTGCCGGG
Source organism: Streptomyces roseochromogenus subsp. oscitans DS 12.976 (assembly GCF_000497445.1). Taxonomy (NCBI): domain Bacteria; kingdom Bacillati; phylum Actinomycetota; class Actinomycetes; order Kitasatosporales; family Streptomycetaceae; genus Streptomyces; species Streptomyces roseochromogenus. Next base: position 4,474,190 of record NZ_CM002285.1, read on the forward strand.
CTGCATCGGGTCGGCGTAGAGCATGCCGTTGACCTGCGAGAGCGGAATGCCGGTGCCGCCTGCCGCGATCGTCTGGAGCACCTGGTCCGCGGCCTGTGCGCCCTGGGAGTAGCCGCTGATCGTGATGAGCGCGTCCGGGTGGTCGCGATGGGTGTCCTGCGCGGCCTTGAGCGCCTCCTGGTAGCCCTGCCGCACGCTGGAGTCGTAGTTCGGCGCGGTGAGGGCGTCAGGGTGCGGCTGCAGGGTCTGGAGGTCGATGAGGGGGCCGTTGGGTCCGATGAACGGGCCGGCGGTGGCCGGGTAGCACACTTCGATCGCGTGGTCGCCGAGCTGGAGAGCCGCGTTGGCCTCGTTGTAGGACGAGGTGGTGGTGTCGCAGCCGGGGGTGTGCGTCGTCGCGCCCGTGCCGCCGATCTCGATGTAGTAGTGGTCCGCGCCGGCCGCGTGCGCGGCGGCGGGGAACGCGACGGCGGCGCCGGCCGTCAGCGCCGCCGTGATGGCCGCGGTGCGAACAGCCCGTGCCATCCTGCTCGTTGTCGTCCTCGTTGTCGTCGTTGTCGTCGTTGTCGTCCTCGTTTTCGTCATTGCCTGATCTCCCCCTGGGGTCGTGGACCTGCCTGGCAGCGAACACGACAGACGCTAGGCACGGGTGTTCACAACGCGTTGACATACCGATGACCGCGCTGGCAGCAGGGCTGTCAGCTGTCATAGGTGCGGCGCCCCTACGACTCCGCGACCGCTTCCAGCGGGCTCAGGGCTGCCGCCCGGCGGGCCGGGACGGCGGCGGCGAGGGCGCCGATCGCGAGGGACAGCAGGCAGACGAGGAGCAGCGTGCCCCAGGGCAGCGCCAAGGAGTACTGGTCCATCGCGCCGTTCGCCAGCGAGCCGACCGCCCAGGCGCCGAACAGGCCGCCCGCCAGGCCGAGAAGAGTACCGAACGCGGCGACGGCCACCGCTTCCAGCCGGATCATCCGGCGGATGCCGGTGCGGTCCATGCCCAGGGCGCGCAACGCGCCGATCTCCCGGGTGCGTTCGGCGACCGACATGGCCAGGGTGTTGACGATGCCGAGTGCGCCGATCACGGCGCCGATGGCGAGCATCCCGTACATCACGTGCAGCAGGTCGGTCATGGTGCCGGCGGCCTCGTCGACGAGTTGCCGCCGGTCCTGCACAGTCAGCAGCGGGCTGTCGCCCACGGCGGTGCGCAGCCGCTGCTCGGTGGTCCGCGTGGCCGTGCCGTCCTCGGTGCGGACGAGGACCCGCTGGACGGAGCCGGGAAGGAAGCTGTCCCTCGCGACCTCGCCGCGGGCGCCGAGTGCGTCGCGGGCGATGGGGTTGTCGCGGTAGACGCCCACGACGGTGTACCGCTTCACCCCCTGGTTCCGGCCGATTCCGGCGGCGAGCCGGCCGCCCGTGGTCACGCCGGTCTCCCTGGCGACGGTCGTGGAGACGGCGATCCGGCCCGGCCCGAGGTTCCTGACGGAGCCGCTGACGAACTCCAGCTTCATGACGTCGTTCACGGTGGCGGGGTCGACACCGGAGATGTCCCGGACCTGGCCGCCGGTGAAGAGGGTGGAGTCGGCGACGGCGGTCGCGGTCCGTACGCCGGGAGTGCCGGCCACCCGTCGTACGGCGGCCTGGTCGATGCCGGTCGTGGTGGTGCGGGAGCCGATCACGTAGTCGGCGCCGAGGCCGGCCGCGGCCTGGCGGTCGAGGGCCTGCCCGGTGGAGTTGCCGATGACGGCGAGCCCGGCGACCAGACCGGTGCTGATCAGCAGGGTGGCGGCGGTGGCCGCGGTGCGCCGCGGGTCGCGCAGCGCGTTCTCGCGGGCGAGCCGGCCGGTGATCCCGAAACGGCCGGTCAGCCGTCCGGTCAGCCGGATGACGGGGACGGCGAGCAGCGGTGCGAGGACGATCAGGGCGGCGCCGAGGAGCGCGCAGCCGAACAGCGCGCTCTGCAGGTTCTCCTCCGAGGCGTCCTTCGCCCCCGTGAGCGACACCAGCAGGCCGGCGCCGAGGACGAGGAGGACGAGGCCCGTCACCCCGCGGAGCCGGGACCGGGCGGCGGAGGGCGGCTGCTGGACCGTACGCAGCGCCTCGATCGGTGCGATCCTCGCCGCCCTGCGGGACGGCAGCCACGCGGCGAGCACCGTGACGCCCACGCCCACACCGAGCGCGGCCACGACCGAGCGCGGGCCGATCACCAGGGGGCCTCGGGGCAGTGCGTTCCCGTCGGTGCTCAGGAGGCCGGGCAGCGCCTGGGCGATGCCGAGGCCGGCCAGGAAACCGGCGGCCGATGCCACGAGGCCGACGAGGAGGGCTTCCAGGAGGACGGAGCGGGACACCTGGCGGCGTGTGGCGCCGATCGCCCGGAGCAGCGCGATCTCACGGGTGCGGCGGGCCACGAGCATGGTGAAGGTGTTGATGATGAGGAACGAGCCGATGAACAGCGAGACCCCGGCGAAGACCATCGGCACCTTCGTGTAGCCCCGGGTCAGGGTGTCGACGAGGATCGCCTGCTGGGCGGCCTGGGCGGCGCCGGTGGTGGCCTCGGCACGGTCGGCCGGGAGTACGGCGGTGACCCGGCGGGCCAGCTCGGACTCGTCGGTGCCGGGTGTGGCGGACAGGTCGATGCCGGTGTAGTGGCCCGGGGACGCGAACAGCTTCTGGGCGGTCGCCTTGTCGAAAAGGGCGAGGGTGCCTCCGGCGGTCACCCGGGTGTCGGTGGTGTTGACGATGCCGACGAGCCGTTTGGTCAGGGCCGGGCCGTCGGTGGCCAGCGTGACCTTGTCGCCGATGCGGAAGCGGCCGGCGGCGGCGGTGCCGCTGTCCACGGCGAGTTCCCCGCCGTTGGCCGGGGCCCGGCCCGCGGCCAGCGGGTAGCGGCTGTCCTTTCCGTCCGCGCCGGGTACGTAGCCGGCGGCCGGGTTCGCCCCGGCCCTGACCCGCAGTGGGGTGCCGTCCGCCGCGCTCAGGGCGGCCGAGCCGTCGGCGGAGGGGCGCACGGCCGCGACACCGGGTACTCGGGCCAGTTTCCCGGCGAGCGCGTCGGTGAGCACGCTTGTCCCCTGGTCCGCGGGGGCTCCGGACGGGGACTCCTTGGCGGTCACGGTGACCGCGATGCCGGCGAAGTCCTTGGACGCGGCGGCGCGGTGGGCCTCGGCGGCGGAGTCGGCGAAGACGAGGGTGCCGCTGACGAAGGCGACCCCCAGGCAGACGGCGAGGACGGTCATGATCTGACGGGCCTTGTGCGCCAGGAGGGTGCGCAGGGCTGTTCTCAGCATGGGTGACTACTGGCTTCCGGGGAGGTGGGCTCGACGGGGGTGAACGCGCGGGCTGGTTCGGTCCTGGGCGGGGCGAGGCGGCTGGTTCGGTCCTGGGCGGGGCGGGTCAGCTGGTGCCTGTGGTGCGTGAACGGGTGCCACGGGTGTCACGGGTGTCGAAGGTCTTCATCAGGTCCAGGACCCGGTCAGGCGTGGGGTGCGCCATCTCGTCGACCAGGCGACCGTCGGAGAGGAAGACCACGCGGTCGGCGTAACCGGCGGCCACGGGGTCGTGGGTGACCATGACCACGGTCTGGCCCAGCTCGCGCACCGAGTCGCGCAGGAAGCCGAGGACCTCGGCCCCGGCGCGGGAGTCGAGGTTGCCGGTGGGCTCGTCGCCGAAGACGATCGCGGGCCGGGACACCAGGGCACGCGCCACCGCGACGCGCTGCTGCTGCCCGCCGGACAGCTGTGCGGGCCGGTGGCCGAGGCGCTGGCCGAGGCCGACCATGGAGACCACGCGGTCCAGCCACTGCCGGTCGGGCCGGCGGCCGGCGAGGGCCGACGGGAGGGTGATGTTCTCCAGCGCGGTCAGCGTCGGCAGCAGGTTGAACGCCTGGAAGATGAAACCGATCCGGTCACGGCGCAACTGGGTGAGCTGCCGGTCGCCCAGCGTGCCCAGTTCGGTGGTGCCGATGCGCACGGAGCCGGAGCTGGGTGTGTCCAGACCGGCGACGCAGTGCATCAGGGTGGACTTGCCGCAGCCCGAGGGGCCCATGATCGCGGTGAACTCGCCCTCCCGGAAGCCGATGCTGACCCGGTCCAGGGCGACGACCCGGGTGTCACCGCTGCCGTAGACCTTCGTCAGATCGGTGGCGGCGGCAGCGATCCCGGGCGATGCGTGCGGAGCGTACGGCGTGTTCGGCGCGTTCGGCGGAAAGGGGGCGACGGTCACGGGGACTCCTCTTCGGGTACGGAAAGGTGCACTTCGAAGGGTGTCGGGGGCGTGTATCCGGGCCTGGGCCGCCGTGTATCGGCGTCCGCGCCGCTTCGTAGCAGTTGTGTAGGTGCGTAGGTGGGGTCAGTCCGGCAGGCGCAGGGTGGCTACGGCGCCGCCGTCCGGGGCGTTGGCGTTGTCCAGGCGCAGCTCGGCGCCGAGGAGCCGGGCCTGCCCCAGGGCGATGGTCAGGCCCAGACCGTGGCCCGCGCCGCGCTCCGTGGCGCCCGTGTGGAAACGGCGCGGGCCGTGCCGCAGCAGGTCCTCCGGGAAGCCGGGACCGTGGTCGCGTACGACGACCGTACGGCCCTCGACGATGACCTGGACCGGGCCGGCACCGTGCCGGTGGGCGTTGACGACGAGGTTGCTGACGATCCGCTCCAGCCGCCGCGGATCGGTCTCCACGCTCTCCCCGCGCCCGGCGGCATCGGCCTCGGTGACCTCCGTGTCGAGGCCGGTGCGCGCCACGGCCTCCGCGACGACGGCGCCGAGCGGCACCCGTGCGCGGACGGGTTGTTCCGCACCCGCGTCGAGGCGGGAGATCTCCAGCAGGTCCTCGACCAGGCCACGCAGATCACGCACCCGTGCCCGCAGCAGATCCTCCGTCTCGCCCGGCGGCAGCAGATCGGTGGCGGCCAGCAGACCGCCGACGGGGGTGCGCAGCTCATGGGCCACGTCCGCGGTGAACCGGCGCTCGGTGCGCAGCCGTTGGCCCAGGCTGTCGGCCATGAGGTCGACGACGGCGGCGATGTCGGCCACCTCGTCACGGCCCTTGGTGGGCCCGGTCCGGGCGTCGAGGTCCCCGGCGGAGATCCGGCCCGCGGTCTCGGAGACCCGCCGCAGCCTGCGGGCGAGCAGCCCGGCCCCGTAGACGGCCAGGGGCGTGGCCGCCGCGAGCGCGAGCAGCGAGGCGACGGTCATGGTCACGTCGAGCCTGCGCAGCCCGTACAGATCCGGGCCCATGTTGACCTGGACGGCCAGGACCGGGCTGCCCGGCCCGCCGGTCCGCTGGGCGGCCCAGACGCTCGGGCCCACGTTCGCCTCGACGTGCCCGTCGTACGCCGTGTGCCGGTTGCCGTCGGCCGGGTGGCGCAGTGCGGCGGGCAGGCCGGCCGGATCCAGCTCGGCACCGTCCGCCAGCGTTCCGGTGCGCCGGTAGACGTCCATGGCCGAGTACACGGTGTTGAACGCCCGCGCTTCTGCGCGGTCGCGGATGTCCCGCGCGGTCCACAGGTGCACCAGCACTCCCACCGCCGCCACGACCAGGCAGGCGGTGGCCGCGGCCAGCGCGGCGATCTTCCACCGCAGGGACCCGCGGACCGCACGCAGCCGCTGGAGGGGACGCACCGGTCTCAGCGCCGGAACTTGTAGCCGAAGCCGCGCACAGTCTCGATCCGCTCCCGGCCCAGCTTCCGGCGCAGCCGCTGCACACACAGGTCCACGACCCGGCTGTCACCGTCCCAGCCGTAGTCCCAGACGTCCCGCAGCAGGGTGTGCCGTTCCAGTACGACGCCCGGGTGGGCGGCGAACTCCAGCAGCAGCTTCAGCTCGGTCGGGGTCAGCGCCACCCGGCTGCCGGAGAGGAACACCTCCATGCCGGCGGTGTCGATGGTCAGGTCCCCGAAGACCAGCACCTCCCCCTCGTACGACTGTCCCTCGCCCGCGGCGCGCTCCGGCTCCGGCACGGGCGCGTAGGTCGCCCGCCGCAGCAGCGAGCGGATGCGGGCCACGAGCACATACGTGTCCACGGGCTTGACCACGTAGTCGTCCGCGCCGGCCTCCAGACCGGCGACCACATCGAGGCCGTCGCCCCGGGCGGACATCATCAGGACCGGCACCAGGCTGGTCTCCCGGACCCGGCGGCACAGGCCGATCCCGTCCAGACCGGGCAGCATCACATCCAGGATCAGCAGGTCGAAGTCCTCGTCCCGGAACAGCTCCAGTCCCGTGAGGCCGTCGGCGGCGGCCTTCATCTCGTAGCCGTAGCGCTCCAGGGCGACGCTGAAGGACCGGCGCATCAGATCGTCGTCCTCCACCAGCAGCACACGAACGGGGCGTGCGGAGGAACCGGCCGGGGCGGACGAGGACACGGGCGAGGACTCCTGTTCGGTGCGGAAGAAGGGGTGCGAAATGGCACGATACGGCAGAACTTCACGGCCTCCCGTCGCTGCGCCCCGGCGCGACGGTTCGATGGCCAACCGAGCATTCCCTGACATCCGCCGGATACAACCGGATACAACCGGTGAACATATGGGTGACGATCCGGGCGTACGACAGACACGGGAAGGTCGTCCTCGCTCAGCGGTCTGGCAGGTTCGGCAGGTTTGGCGGCTTCCCGCATCAGGGGCGGGCCTGCTGGCGAGTATCCTGCGTTTTTCCTGGTCCTGGTGGCCAGTCTCGCACTGTGGGCTCCAGGGTCACGCGTCGGGCGGGCCGGAGCAGGAGGGCCGGATCATGGCGTTCGCCGACTACCAGAACGAGATCTACTTCGACGGGCTGCGCGGGGTCGTACCGCGCCTGCCGATGACCTGTGCCGAGCTGGAGCCACTGGCCCTGGCCGCGATGCCCCCGTCGGTGCGCTCCTACGTCGCCGGCGGCGCCGGGGACGAGCACACCCAGCGGGCCAATGTCAGCGCCTTCGAGCAGTGGGGGCTCGTCCCGCGCATGCTGGTCGGCGCGAAGGAGCGGGACCTGTCGGTCGACCTGTTCGGTATGCGGTTGCCCTCTCCCCTGTTCATGGCCCCGGTCGGGGTGCTCGGGCTGTGCGCCCAGGACGGCCACGGCGATCTCGCCACCGCGCGCGCCGCCGCCCGGACCGGGGTGCCGATGGTCGCCTCCACCCTGACCGTCGACCCGATGGAGCAGGTGGCCGGCGAGTTCGGCGACACCCCCGGCTTCTTCCAGCTCTACACCCCGACCGACCGGGAGCTGGCCGAGAGCCTGGTCCACCGTGCCGAGCGGGCCGGGTTCAAGGGCATCGTGGTCACCCTCGACACCTGGATCACCGGCTGGCGCCCCCGCGACCTGGCCGTCAGCAACTTCCCCCAGCTGCGCGGGCACTGTCTCGCCAACTACACCAGCGACCCGGTCTTCCGCGCCCGCCTCGCCAAGTCCCCCGAGGACGATCCGGCGGCCGTGGTGATGCTCTGGGCACAGATCTTCGGCAACCCTCTGACCTGGGACGACCTGCCCTGGCTCCGCTCGATCACCGACCTGCCGCTGATCCTCAAGGGCATCTGCCATCCCGACGACGCCCGCCGCGCCAAGGACGCGGGCGTGGACGGCATCTACTGCTCCAACCACGGCGGACGCCAGGCCAACGGCGGACTGCCCGCGCTGCACTGCCTGCCGTCCGTGGTCGAGGCCGCCGGTGACCTGCCCGTCCTGTTCGACTCCGGGGTCCGCTCCGGCACCGACGTCGTCAAGGCGCTTGCCCTGGGCGCGCGGGCCGTCGGCGTCGGCCGCCCCTACGCCTACGGCCTGGCCCTCGACGGCACCCACGGCATCGTCCACGTCCTGCGCACCCTGCTCGCCGAGGCCGACCTCCTCATGGCGGTCGACGGCTACCCCACCCTGGCCGACCTCACGCCGGACGCCCTCCACCGCACCCGCTGAAGTCGATCCGTAGGAGGATCGAGGGCTGTCCGGGGGTCACTTGACGGTGATCGTCACGGTCGCCGTGCTGGTCGCGGCGGGCAGGCGGGTGGTGTCGACGGCCAGGTACTCGCCGTCGTCCTGTGTGCCGTTCGGGAGGGTCTTGGCGTGCAGGGTGTAGGGCGGGGCCGGGGTCGTACCGGAGATCCCGTCGACGCCGAAGTCGCTGTCGTTGCTGACGACGATGGTGCGGCCGCCGTCCGTCGTGGCGACGCCCTCGATCTTGTCGTGGCCGAAGAAGCCGCCGGTCGGGTCGAGGCCGGTGAGCAGGCCGCCGAGGTCGAGGCCGAGGGTCTTGGCGACGGGGGTGATGCCGACCGACTTCAGGACGGCCGAATCGGCCGCCGCGCATCGCGCGGGCGGGTGTGTGATGATGCGTGGCGCATCGGCACCGGCCGCCGGTCCTGGGGAGGGAGCGGCGGGGTGAGACAGAAGGGGCGGGGAGCTCGTCGTGGGCAAGGGTGGGGAGTCGTCCATATCGGACGAGGAGTGGGAGCGCTTCGTGCGGGAGGCCGAGGCCGGAACGCGGCCCGCGCCCGAGGAGCCGTCGGCGCGGGCCCGGATGGTGGCCGCGCGGCTGCGGGAACAGCCCGGCCGGCCGGACGCGTGGCGAAGCCATGAACCGCCCCGGCGGCGCGCGGGCAGAGCCCGGTACGTGGCCGGTCTGGTGGTCGCGGCCGGTCTGCTCGTCGTGGCGCTGAATCCCGGTCGGGTGACCGGCTGGTTCGGCAGCGGTGGCGAAGGCGGGAAGGGCGCGGGGACGCCGCTCGCCGTGGAGTCGAAGCGCCCGGATCAGCCGCCGCCGACCGAGGCGGCGTCGCAACTGCCCACACTGGCCCAGCCGTTCCGGGGATCGCCCGCGGCACGCTGGGGTGACGGTGCGGCGGGGATCGGGATGCCCGCGGCGCGGGCGACCGGCTGGATGAGCAAGCTGCAGGTCGCGCAGGCGCTGCGGCGGAGCCGGGACTTCCTGGTCGCGTCCGACCTGGACCCCGGGGTACTGCGCGGGGAGCGGCCGGAGAAGGCGATCGCGCTGATCAACCCGCGTCAGCGGGACGTCCAGGGCTATCTGACGGCCGCGTTCCGCGCGCCCAGCCGCAAGAACGATCCGCTGCTGCTGTTCAGCCGGTTCGACAAGGCGAAGGTCCGGCTCGTCGGGGACGTGGTCAAGACCCGGGGCCGGATCACGTACCGGGAGGGCGAGCGCGGAGCGGTCGAGGTGACCGCCGACGTCACGTTCGTCTACCCGGTCGCCCGCGCGACGGCGGGCGGCGACGACGTGGAACGCACCATAGTGCGCCGCGAGCTCATCATGAGCTGGGACGACCCGGCGAAGGTGATCACCGAACCCGGGACGTTCTCCCTCCTCTCCTACAAGTCGGACACCACCAACGGCGGTTGCGGCACCTACACCGGCTACCTCAGCCCCGAGTTCGGCACCGAGTCCGCGTCCGCGACCCCGGACGACGGCCCCACCATCGACCCGTACGACCGCAGCACGGCGGTCGACGCGGGCAGGCGGGGCAACGGCGACACCACCTGTGGGACGGCTACCCGGTCGTAACCGGCGCTGTCCTCGTGTCCACCGCTCTACCGCGAACTCGTAGACCCATAGTTGACCTCAGGACTGACGCGGGTCCGGCCTGAGTACGGCGAACACCGCCTGGGCCGGGTCGGCCAGCCAGGCGATACGGCCGACGCCGGGGACGTTCGCCGCCGGCATCAGGATCGTGCCGCCGTTGTCCGCCACCGCGGTGACGAGCGCGTCCGTGTCGGCCACGGCGAAGTACGGCACCCAGCGCGCCGCCTCCCGGGCGTCCTGCAGCGGGGCCACCCCGCCGAAGGAACCCTGTTGCTGGTCGCCCGCCGCGATGCTGAGCACCTGGTAGGTCATGCCGGGCGCCTGCATCGGCTGGGCTCGCCAGCCGAACAGCCCGTGATAGAAGCCGATGGCCGTCTCCGGGTCGCCGACGTGCAGTTCCACCCAGATCAGCGTGTCCTCCTCCGAGGCCCGCTGCAGGCCCTGCGCGGACTGGAGCACGGCGAACTGCGCGCCCTGCGGGTCGGTGAACTGGGCGAAGGCCGCGTCGCCGATACTCATGGGCTCGGCGCGCACCGACCCGCCGGCGTTCGTCACGGCGCGGGCGGTGGCCTGGGCGTCGTCGGTACGGAAGTACGTCATCCAGGCGGACCTCGCCTCCGCCTCGGTCAGCGGGCCCAGGGCGGCCACCGTGCCGCCGTTCTTCTGGAAGTAGCCGTAACCCCCCGCTTCCGGTCCGGCGGACACGAAATCCCAGCCGAAGACGGCGTTGTAGAAGGCCGCAGCGGCCTGTGTGTCGGGGCTGCCGAGGTCGATCCAGATGGGCGATCCGGTGCGGAACTCTGTGCTGAGCATGCGTTTCCTCCTGCCGGTCCGGTGCGGAGCCGCCCGCCACTATGCCGACGGAAACAGCACGGACCCGGCTGGGACACGGGGAAAGGACCCCACGAATCTGCGCAGGAGTGCCACACGGGCTGCACACAGCCTTTCGAAAGGCTCGTTACCGTGACGGACGCCCGCTCCCCCCTGGACTCAGGAAGACCACAGATGGACTACTGCTCCTCGTGCCGCCGCCACCTCAACGGCGCCCTGGTCTGTCCCGGGTGCGGTGCCTACGCCCCCGACATAGCCCCGCCCAGCACCTCCGCCGGCCGCCCCGAGCCGTCGACTCCGCTCACCGACCACGGCCGCCCCGAGCCGTCGTCACCGCTCACCAGACATGGCCGCCCTGGGCCGTCGGCGCGGCACACCGACCACGGCGGCTGGTTCCCGGCGCCGACGTCGGCACCGGCCACGGTGGCCGCCGCCGACGCCTGGTCAGGCACCGAGGAACCCCTCGCCGAGCTGCCCACCGCCGCCGCGGCCGCACCCTCCACCGAGCTGTCGGCCGCCGATGTCACGGACGCTCCGCGCGCTCCGCAGGGACGCGCGGCCCGGCGTCGGCAGCTGGCCCGCTGGAAGAAGAACCAGCGCCGGGCCGTGGTGGCGACCGCCGTCGCACTCGTCGGCGGCGGCCTGACGCTCGCCTCGATGGACCGCGGCTCCGGCGACCGGGCCCAGGCGGCCAGCGCGCCGGACAACCGGAGCATGGGCCTCACCGCGAGCCCGTCGGCCGCGCCCAGCCACCCCGCGTCCGCCCCGGCACTGCCCGCTGCCACGCACCGGCACACACCGGCCACCCCCACGGCGGCGCAGACACCGATGGCCAACGTCCCCCACCAGCAGACCCTCGCCGCCGCACCGCGCACGGCACAGCCGACCCACAATCCGCACACCGCGGCCGTGGCGGCCCGCCCGACCGCGTCCACCGTGCCGGCCGCGGCGACCATCCCGCTGCCGCGGAGCACCACGCCGACAGCACAGCCGACGGCGCCCTCCACCACCGGCACCACCAGCGGCGGCGGTTCCTCCGCGTCCTCCCCGGCCCCGGCGTCGACCTCGCCCTCCCAGCTCTGCCTGGTCCTGGTCTGCCTCGGCTGACCGGACCAGCGCGCTCCGGGTGATCGGTTACGCTACGCCTCCGGCCACGGGGGAGAGACACATGTTCGGGAACCGACTGATGACAGCCGGTGTGACGGCGGTCCTGCTGGGCGCGCTCGCCGCGTGCGGCGGAGGCCATGGAACCGCCGCCGCCCACCCGGGCACGGCGGCCGCCGTCACCGCCTCCCCGAGCCCGGACCCCGTCCGCGGCATCAAGGACACCGTCCGCCACCTCACCCGGAGGACCACCCGGGCCACCCGGCCGCGCCTGGTCCGAAGGTGCACCACCGGCACCCGCCAGGTCCGCCACACCGCGCGCTCCGGCTCCGGCAGCCACCGCCGGACCCGCACCTGGTACACCACCGAGCACTACCAGAACTGCCAGAAGGTGCGAAGCGGAACCGAGACATACCGCAAGGAACTGCGCCCGGAGCGCTGGTGCGTCCGCCTGGACGACGTCAACGGCGACCGGAAGCGGGACGACGTCTGGTTCCGCGTCGACCGCACGGACTACGACACGGCCAACGCCGCCGACGCCCACGCCCGCGTCCAGTTCATCCCGCTGTACCCGGACAACGGCTGCTGACGACAGCCCGCTCGGACTCGGTCGTCAGCACTGTGCGACGGGAGCCACACTCACCGCGTCACGCTGCCAGTCGAGATGCCGGATCACAGCGGCGGTGTCCTTCGTGCCCTTCACCTTGACCGTGACACCGGCCGCGTCAGCGGCCAGCAGCTCGCCGCACACGGACGCCCCGCGGGTGTGAACCGTGACCGTCGAAGCCGGGCCGTCCCGCCCCGGGGCCACCCAAGTGACCATGATTCCGGCCGCTGTCGCCACGACGCCGAGCAGGGTCGCCCAGCACGCGGAGCGGATCAGCCGCGCGATGCGATCCCGTTCGCCCCGCTCCCAGTCGAGCAGCTTCTCGGCATGCGCGTACTTCAGCTCGAAACCCGGCTTGCCGTGAACGGCCCGCACCGCGAGGAAGGTAGCCAGGAGCAGCAGACACAGCCCGGCCGCCATGAGTACGAGGACCGCCCGCTGGTAGCCGGAGGGGAGTTCGGCGACGTTCTCGCGCCCCTTGAGGACCAGTACCGCGGCGAGCAGACCGGTGGCGGCGGTGAGGAAGTTCCGCCAGCCCTCGGCCTGTCCGCGCGCGATCTCCAGCTGGGTCTCCGTCATCGACTGGAGCCGCTGATGGGCGCGGCGCAGTTGCTGGGGCGCGTATCTCCTGGGTGTGGTCACGGAGTCCCGCCCGAAGGACGAACGGCCGTCCAGGCCGCGCCGCAGCCGCCGGTCTCCCGGTCGTCTCCCCGATGGGCGTACTCGCAGTCGCAGCGCATGTATACCCGCTCCGGGACCTCGTCCTCCGGCGAACGCCGGCGCGGCCAGCCCTTCGACACGGCACCGGGGATCACGTCAGGGAGTGGCTGGTCGATCTCCCCGGCGCACTCCGGACACGCCCCGGAAATGCTGAGCGCTCCGCCGGCCAGATTCCAGGAGAACCCGCTCACCTGATCCGGAAGATTCTTGATCTCGTAATCCTTGGAGACGTGCGGCACATCAGTTCCCTTCATGCGGCAGCGGCAGGCGGAAGCCGAACAACGGCGCATAGTCCTGGAGCCGTTCGCGGACCTCGTCGACGGTCAGATCCGTCTCCTCGGAGGCCAGCAGCACCTGGTCCTCGGACACATCACCGGACAGCGCCGGTTCCCGGCCGGTGAGCCGGGCGGTGAGGATGACGACGTCCCGCCAGTCGGGGGTGCGGGTGATGACGGGCTCGGGGAAGGGGAAGTCGAGTCCGATCGCCGCGAACTGCTGAAGCCGGCGGTACGCCTGCGGCAGCGCGAGGCCGAGCCGGGCCGCCGCGATGACCAGGGCCAGCGGGGTCAGCGTCCACGACTGCTTCAGGTCCGGCTGTACGAGGGCGTACTCGGCGGGCACGTCGCGTTGCTGCGGCCGAACCGGCGGTACGAAGCCTTCCGGCACCGGGACCGTCGGGGCGCCCAAGGACCGATAGGCGTTCACCATGGCTGCGGCGGTCGCGAGGTCGACACCCTCTCTGTTCGCCAGGAGGATCAGATCCGCCAACCAGACATGCTCGCGCCACTCTCCCCTGTCGCACAGTGCCATGAAGACCGGATAGGTCGGACGCCGGTCGGCGGCCTTCTCCGGCACGTCGGCCACCTCCAGCCCGTAGCCGGCCGCCTCATGGCGCAACCGCCGGGCGAGGGCTCCGAGGCGCTCACCGAACGTCATCGCGAGCCCCATGAGGTAGACGGGATCGATCTGCTCCCGCTTCTCGACAGAGGGCGCCCGCAGGGTCGGGAATTCGATCATGCCGCGTACGGGCATCGCCCACATGTCGTCCGAGATCTCCCGGAGCCGGCTGGACCTGCGTGTGGACAGCCAGGTGCGCGCCGCCTCGACGGCACGGTGGTCGACCAGTCCCCCGCCCGCAAGGGCCTCGACCGCGGCGACGTTTTCCTCCAGCAAGGACGGTTCGTCCAGGTGACCGAGTACGCGCAGCACCGCCCAGACGGTCAGCGGGCGCGGCTCGGAGGCGTCGCCCTCGTTCTCGGCGGGGAGGTCCTCGCACCACGCGGGCGGGCGGAACGTCGCCAAGGGGCCGGGATCCGGCACCTCAAGACCCAGTTGCCCGGCCCAGCCGCCCAGCCACCTCGCGGTGTCTCCCACCGTCTCCTCGCGGTTCGCGGCCAGCGCCACCAGGTGCCGCAGACCCATTGCGCCAGGGCTGAGGAAGGGCGCTGCTCCGTCCAGATCTCTGCTGATCGCGACGAATTGAGCACGGTCCAGGGGGTGCGCGAGGTCCGGGCCGGTGAGCCGGTAGCCGAGTGGCTCGAAACGGCGTACCGCGTCCTCGATCTCCGCCGCGGGAATGCCCTTCTGCCGAACCCGGCAGGCGATGTCGATGGGGCTCACGAGATGGGGGAACGGCGGCTCGCCGCCGACCGTGAAGGGCGGGCTTTGCGGGCCTGGCTCGTCGTCCAGCAGAGCGATCCGTTCTCGGCCCCCCACAACATGGGAGCCGAGGCCCTGGAGGTCCGTGGGCACGGAGATCGACGGATCGAGACGGGACAACTGCACGCACAGCTCGGCAAGCCTGCCCAGACTTTCCCGGTGCGTTTCCGATACCCGCAACATCGCGGTCCGGACGAGACGTCGGCCATCGGGCCCACGCCCTTCCGGTTTCCGGCACACCTCGTAAAGGTCGGCCATCAATGAGTCGGGCACTACATCGGCCAGCCCTCGCACGTCCGTCACTTCCGGAACCGACACGCCCGCGATGGCGTAGCGGCGCAGCTGACGCGTCGCCTCCCGCAGAGAGATTCCGGTTTCCGCGGCGGCTCGCAGCACAGCGGACCAGGAGCCGTCCGGGTGGGACCTGAACACGAGAGTGTCGAGCGGCTGGGGGTCAGGGAGGACCGCGCCTTCTTCCAGCGGATGCTGGCTCCGTGGCATTCCCAGAGCACTCTCGCGCCAAGCGGTGAACAGGTCCGTCAGCCTGTCGGGCATCCGCCCGGTCCCGTTGAGAACACGGAGATCGACGGGGAGGCATCGGAGATCGCTCAGCGTGAGGCTGCCCTGGCCCTGGGCCTGCCTCTTCCACTCGTGCTCTTCGGGAAGCGAAAGGGGCACGTCGCTGTCCAGCAGATGGCCGACGACCAACTGCCCGAGCAGCGGCTCACTCGCGGCGAGCCTCCACAGCCATTCCAGCGGGAAAGGACGCCAGGCGGAGCGACGGATCAGCGCGGGTACGGCATCCTCGAGATCGCGCTTCGCCCGCCTCTCGTCGTACCAAAGGATCCGGTTGCGGTCCACGCTCAGCTTCGGCCGGTGTCTGCCGCGCAGATTCAGCACATACCCGTAAGGGAGCACGGCGTCCTCGACGAACAGCCCGTCGACCAGCAGCATGCCCGGTCCGTCCACCCACCAGACGTCCTCGGCCGCGTGGATGCGAGGGCTCGGCAGCGACGAGTCACCGTACAGCTCACCCGGCCGCCAGATCACCGGCTCGCCGTCGAACTCGGTGGCGGTCACCTCCACCGGGCTGCACCACAGAAACTCGCGCATCGCCTGGACGACGGACGGATGACGCCCGCGCTTCTCATCAGGCTCGTCGTGGACGTACAACCGGACGATGGTGCCGCCGCCCTCCAGCCCGTTGTCCTCCCGGCTCAGGTGCATCAGCCCCGAGCCCGCCGTGACACTGGCCCGGTAGCCGCCGTCACGAGCCGTCGCTCCGCCGAGCATTCCCACCGGCCGCGTGATCACCTCGACCTCTTCGGCCAGCATGAAGTAGCTGAAGACGCCGATGCCGAACCGGCTGTTCAGCTCGGTGGTGATGCCCTCGCGGCGCCATCGGCGCATCTCACGCATGCGGGCCGAGGACTGTTCCGAGCGGCGGCCGGCCTGGGCGAAGAGGTCCCGCAGTTCCTCGGCCGTCATCCCGACGCCGTTGTCCTCGCACTGGATGTACATCCGGCCGGTGTCCTCGTCGACGCCCTGCGTGAACACGATGCGTGATCCGGCCAGTTGGTCCCGTTCACACTCCGAGCCCGTCCAACGGCCCGGTTCCGCGTAGCGCCGGCGGGCCTGCCGTACCCGGCAGGCGTCGAGGGCGTTCTGGTACAGCTCGCGCACCGCCAGCATCCGGTCGCCGTACAGCTGGGTGCCCATGATGAGCGGCTTGACCTCGTCCTCGGCCAGCTGGAAACGGGGCGGCGGCTTGTCGAAGGCCTTGTGCTTCGGCTGCAGGCCGTCGGTCTTCACCGTCTGCGGGAGACCGTGGAGAAGATCGTGCGGGCGCAGGGTGCCATGAGTGCGGCGAGCCGCCTGGGACACGGTGGCGATCCGCGCGGCGAGGCGGTCCAGCGCGGTGTACAGCGCCGCGCTGCCGCACTTGAAGACCAGCAGCCACCGGGTGGCCGGGACTTCCCCGGACACCGCGGCCTCCGCGGCCTCGGCTTCGGTGTCGGAGCTGATGCGGAAGCCCTTGTTCGCCCTGATCTCGCCGACGATGCCCTGTGGCCGGATCTGCGTGGGCTCGCGCGGGCCGAGGTGGTCGATGAGGACGCCGTCGAGCATGCGCGGGTCGATGGCGAGGAGCCCGGCGATGTGCAGGAGCGTAGCCAGCTCGCGGGGCCGCCAGGTCCACCGCTCCTCGCCGCAGAGGTCCGCGCACAGCCCCGTCACCCACTCGCTGCCGTCCGGCGCCGCCGCCTCGGCCGGTGTGCCGGTGCCGAGCTGGGAGACGACCTGGAGGACCGCGCCGCGCAGGGTGCCCCTGTCGTCGTGGCCGAGCGACTCACCGGTGGCGCTCTCCGCCGCCCGCACCAGGAGGTCCACCGCCCTGCGCAGGCTGTCCAGCGACGCGTGGTCGCCGCTCTCCCAGAGCACGTCCCAGTCGGCGAGGAAGCGGTGCCGCAGCCAGTACTCGGCGCTGCGCGCGTCCTCGGACCGGCCGCGCCGCAGGAGTGTCTCGCGCCATGACTCGACCTGCCGGTGGGCGCGTCGTACGTCGCCCATGTCCCGGTCGAGCTGGGCTCCGAAGCCGCCGACAGGCAGGTCCCGGGTGGCCGCCGTGTCCTTCGGGCCGTCCCCGAGGACGTTGCGCAGCGCCGCCAGGCCGCAGGCCAGTGCCGCCTCACGGAGGAAGGGGGCGCCGAGGAGGACCACCGTCTCCACGAGACTGAGCTGTGCGCCGCTTGCTACGACCAGGTGGTCCAGCCGGTTGATGAGCCGTTCCGGGAAGAGCTCGTCGTCCCACGGGTCGGTTTCCGCACCCCTTGTCCGGCGGACGGCGACGACCTGGGTCACCACCTCCGCCAGCTCCTCCTTGGCCTTGGCGTGTTCGGCGCCCGTGCCCTCGGCCAGTCCCCACAGCGCCGAGGAGCGAACCGCGTCCGTCCAGGTGCCTGCGGACGGCATGGCCTCGCACATGGTGACGTCGGCATACTTGCCGCCGGACGGGTCGTTGCCCAGCCACCGCACGTCGATCTCCGGCGGCTTGAGGTGCGAGTAGGGGCGCGCGATGTCCGGCGCGCGTTCCGAGACGGATGTGATGACCTGACCCACCGTGCGGGCCGCGGACTCCCTGGCTACGGCCTCCACCAGGGCCCTGGCCATGACGCTGCCGCCCTGGATGTGCCCCAGCGCGGCCTCGCCGGGTGCACAGGCTCTGAGGACCACGACGTTGTCCCTGACGCCGCTGACCGTCAACTTCCCCAGGTCGGCGGCGTCACTGCCGTTGGTACGGCAGGCGTCCAGGCAGAGCAGCACCGTGGCGTCGGAGGTCAGCGGCAGCAGCAGCTCGTCGGGTACCACCTCGATGAGACCCTGCGGGTGCAGTACATGCTCCCCGCCTGGTCGCAGTCTGGCCCAGATGTCACTGGGGACCAGGTAGTCGGTCTCGCCGAACCTCACCCCGTGTCCCGAGAAATAGACGAGCCCGACGTCCCCGTCCTCGCAGGAGTCCAGAAACTGGTCGAGCCGCACACGGATGTTCCCCTGTTTGGTCGCCTCCTCGTCGTCGAGCACCGTCACATCGTCCGGCGCGTAACCGGAGCGCAGCAGCGCGTCGCGTACATGAGCCACGTCCGTGACCGTGAACGGCAGGCCGGGATACGCCTCCCGGAGTGCGGGAACCTTCTCCAGCTCCGGCTGCCTGGGCACCGCGATCAGAAGGGCCCTCCGGCGCCCAGAACCCATCGTACCCATCGTGCCCAAACCCCCCACGAAACAGCCGAGTTCGCTCCATCGCGAAGCGCGATTATCGCAGACGGCGGCCCGGAAGGAGTGAGTACGGCAGCACCGCCGTGCTCAGGGCGACGAAGGCCTGCGTGGCCGGCAGCGGCGCGAGGAAGTACACCAGCTCCGCTCCCCTCCTCCGTCGGCCCTCACCGCTCCTCGCCCCCGAAGTCCGTCCGGGCCCGGTTGATCGCCGACTCCACCGCCGCCACCCGGTCCGCCAGCAGGCCCAGGGCCGCCACCGCCCGGGTGAGGGGGTCGTCCTCGGGGCCGCCGAGGGCGCGGGCGCGGGTGTGGGCCGTCTTCACCTCGGTCCAGCGGCCGGCCCGGTCGGCGTCGAGCGTGCCGCGCAGTTCGGCCAGTTTCAGCAGGTTGGCCTCGGCGCCCGTGGTGAGGGTCTGGGCCTCGGCCGTGTAGTGGTCGTCGACGACGGCCTCGCGCTCGGCGTCGTTCATGACCGGCCGCAGCCGCTGGGCGATCTTGTTCATGTCGCGGTAGGAGCCCTGGAGGCGGAACGGAGGTTCCGTACGGGCGGTCTCCGACTGGGCGGCGGAGGCGATGTAGGCCGCGTTGACCGTCAGGACGGTGTCGCGGACCGCCGTCACATGGCGCAACACCGCCAGCACACGGTCGAGTTCGGCCGACGGCATCGGCTGGGTCAGGCGGTCCGCGCGGACCGTGGGGTCGGCGGCGGCCAGCCGGACCAGCAGGTCCAGGTCGGCGCGGTCGCGGGCGGCGAGCGGGGCGAGCACCGGGTTGGCGGTGAGGGCGTTCTCGACGAAGCTGAGCGCGAAGACGTCCTCCTTGCCGGTGAGGACATCGCCGAGGTTCCACACGTCGGCCCGGTTGGCCAGCATGTCCGGGATGCGGAAGCGTTCGCCGGACTCGGTGTAGGGATTGCCGGCCATACAGACCGCGAAGCGCTTGCCGCGCAGGTCGTAGGTGCGCGGCTCGCCGTCCCACACACCGTCCACGCGCCGGGTCGCGTCGCACAGCGGGATGAACTTCTGCAGCAGCTCGGGCGAGGTGTGCTGGATGTCGTCCACATACAGGAGCGTGTTGTTGCCGGCCGCCAGCGCGAAGTTGATCTTCTCTATCTCGCGGCGGGCGGTGGCGTTCGGGGCGTCGGCCGGGTCCAGCGAGGTCACGGTGTGCCCGAGAGCCGGGCCGCTGACCTTGACCAGCATCAGCCCGAGCCGGTCGGCCACGTACTCCATGAGCGTCGTCTTGCCGTAGCCCGGCGGGGAGATCAGCAGGAGCAGACCGCCGGTGTCGGTCCGCTTCGACTCACCGGTGGTGCCGAGCTGGCGGGCCAGGCTGTCGCCGATCAGGGGCAGGTACACCTCGTCGACCAGGCGGTTGCGGACGAACGCCGACATCACCCGGGGGCGGTGGTCGTCCAGCCGGAGGCGGTCGCGTTCGGCCGTCACCAGGGCCGTGCGGTGGCGCTGGTAGGTGCGGAAGGCGGGGACTTCCTCGGCGGTGAAGCGGGCCGTGCGGGCCAGGAAATCGTCCACGCGCAACGGCAGTCGGCCTCCGGCCACCCTCGGATGCGTGCCCAGGAGGCCCTCCGCCGTCGCGGTGAGCGGGGCGTCGCCGTCGTAACGGGGGAGGCCGGGGCACAGCTCGGCGGCCACCGCCTCAGCCAGCTCGCCGGGACCGGCCTCGGTGCCGGTGGCGGTGGCGTACGCGCCGAGCCAGGCGTGCACCACCTGCCGGCGCGCGCCCAGGTCGGTCAGCACCTCCAGGTCTCCCCCGTAACTCCCCTCCGCGTGACGGAACTTCTCCAGCAGCGTGCGTGCCGTGATCCCGAGGACGAAGCCCTCCGGACCGCAGGTCAGCTCCTCGAAGAGATACGCGGCGGCCGGCCCGCCGGCCGACTGGGGATCCCAGGCCTCGATCGCGCCCGCCAGCTCCCGCTCCAGCTCCCCGATGGCCGGTACGGCGCCGAAGGCGTCCCGGGCGCGGGCCAGGGACAGCGCCCGTCGCCGCCACCCGGTGCGGCTCTCCTCCGTCGTGCCGTGCGCCCAGAACAGCTGGGCGGTGGCGCGAGCGGCGGGCTCGTGGCGCAGGGTGCCGGCGGCCTCGTACAGGGGCAGCAGGGCGCGCAGCACGACGGTCGCGTCATGGTCGTGGACGCCGCGCTCGTAGCCCTCGTCGTACGACTCCTGGGCCGCCCGGCGGACCAGGTCCGGCAGGTCGTCGGCGGCGGCGAGGGCGGCCGGGCCGTGCTCGGCGAGCAGGCGGGCGGCGAGGTGTTCGGCGCGGTAGACCTCGGGCGACTCGGAGGGCAGGCGGCGGTCCCAGTAAGGGCGGGTCGCGGCGAAGGCGGGGTCCGTCACCGGGCGGCGGTAGTCGGTGCCCGTCACCGCGAAGGCCAGGGTGTCGCCGTGCGGGACCAGGGTGAGGTCCAGCGGCTGGGTGTTGACGGCGAAGCGGTGGGCGCCGAGCAGCAGGGTGCGGCCGTCGTCGGCGTACAGGTCGCCGCGGTCGCGCAGGGCGCGGGCGGCCTCCTGGCGGGCGGACTTCAGCCGGCCGTCGAGTTCCTCGGCGCGCACGCTGTCGCCGAGGGCGCGCAGCTCGTCGGCGGTGCGGCGGACCTTGGCGACCAGTGGGTCGGAGGCGAAGTAGGTGGTGACCGCGTCGGTGTCGGGGAGCGTGGCGGCCCGGCGGGCGATCGTCTCCAGCATGCGCCCGGCCGAGACGGCGAGCTGTTCGCCGCGGCGGGCGCGGGCGTCGGCGAGGGACTGCTTGCGGGCGGCGAACGCCTCGTAGATCTCGGTGCGCCGGCCGTCGAGTTCGGCGAGGAAGTCGTCGAACTCGGCGAACCGGCCGTCCAGATCCTCCAACCTACCCAGTACGGACGTCAGTTGGTCGTCGCACTCCTCCGGCGTGCCGGAGACGGCGAGCGCGGCGGTGACGGCCTGCGCGAGCAGCGCGGTCTCGGCGGCGAACTCGGCACGGCCCTCGCTGTCCTGGAGGGCGCGACGGCGGGCGTCCAGCGTCGCCCGGCCCCGGTTGACGCCGCCGAGCACGTCGGCGATCCGCTCCAGCACGGCCGTACGGACCGTGGCATCGGCGATGTCGAGGCCGGTCACGACCTCGGTGACCGTGCGCAGTGCGTCGGCCAGCTCGTCCAGCCGGGCGGCGACAGGCGCGGCGCCCGCGACGGTCTCGACGGCCGCCGCCTCCCCGGCCAGCCGCTCGACCTCCGCGTGCTGGGCGGCGAAGGCGTCCTCGCGGGCCAGGAACGCCA
>NZ_CM002285.1:4496569-4499163 GCF_000497445.1 Streptomyces roseochromogenus subsp. oscitans DS 12.976
AGGCGTCCTCGCGGGCCAGGAACGCCACCGCGCGGCGCCCGAACGCGGCGAGGTCGGCCTCGGCGCCGCCGGCCAGCTCCCGCAGTCGGGCCGTATCGACGTACCGCAGCTCCCGCAGGGTGAGCAAGTGCCCGTGCGCATGCCGGAGTTCGGTCAGTCCGCGCACCCAGGCGGCGGCCTCGCGCGGGGCCTCACCGCGCAGCCGGCGCACCACGGCGGCGATCCGCTCGGCGGCCTCCTCCAACGCGCTCGCGGCCTGCCGGGTCAGCTCCTGTACGGTCTCGAACTCGGCCAGCACCTGCTCGGCGGTGTCCCGCAGCTCGCCCAACGGGCTTGCCAGGTCACCGAGTTCGGGTTCGGCGAGCCAGTGGTTGGTGTCGGCGGCGCGTACACAGGCGGCGGTCAGCGCCCTGTAGCCCTCGCCGGTCTCGATGCCGTCGGTGACGAGCCGGGCAACGGACAGACAGTCGGCGAGCCCGCGCACCAGGTCCGCGTTGCCGACCCGGGCGAGCGCGCCGGTGCCGGTGCGCAGGGCGGCCGCGTGGGTGTCGGAGACGTACGGCGAGGTCCACCACTGCAGCGGATGGGTGTGCGCGGGCTCGTCGCCGTCGGCGCGCAGCACGGCGAACGCGCCGTCCTCGAACAGTGCCCAGCCCCGGCACGGCAGCGGGGTCGCGACCTCCTTGCGCAGCGTGTTGTAAGAGAGCAGCAGCGTGCGTCCTCCGGTGCGGGACCGGAAGGCGTACAGCACGTCCTCGCCGTTCGGCGCCCGTATCTCGCGCTCGAACTCCAGCCCGGCCACGTCGAGTTCGTATGTCTTGTGAGTGCCGCCGGCCAGGCAGTACCCGCCGGGGAAGACGATCCCCTGCTCCTCGGGCAGCCGTCGGCAGGCCTGCCCGATGCCGTCGAGCCGCACCACCGTCCGGGTCAGCGTGTCGAACACCAGGTACCGGTCGGCGTCCTCCTTGTACGGCCGTACCCGCAGCAGCACCAGCGGGCCGACGCGGGCGTGCCCGACGGCCGCGTCCGCGAGCGACTGCAGCGGTTCCCGCACAGGCTCGGCGAACAGCGGCTCGCCGTCCGGGGTGCGTACGGTGAGGGAGCCGCCGACGGTGGTCACGCCGAGCCCGCCGGGCACGGCCACGTACGGGTCCCGGCCGAGGACGTGGTCCTCGCGGGTGGTCTCGGTCCAGGTGACGTCCTGGCCGGGCGGGAAGACGTCGTCGCGGTCGCCGCGCGCGTCCAGGAAGGCCGCCCGGCCGTCGTCTGCGACGCTCCAGCGCAGTACGCGGACGTCGTCGGCCTTCTCACCGGTGCGGAACACCGCCAGCAGCCGGCCGTCGACCCGGCGCAGCCGCAGCAGCCTGGCCTGCCGGTAGTAGCGGTGCAGGGCGGTGAACTCCCGCACGAACGCCGCGTCGTCCAGCAGTCCGGGTACGGCGTCCTCGGGCAGCCGCTCGCCGTCCCGGCTGTAGAGGGTGAGCACGTCATCGGCTCCGCCGGTTCCGCCGGTTCCGCCGAAGAGCAGGGCGTCGCCTACGGCCACGATGTCGCTCGGGACGCACGGATGCGGGGTCCGTAGCCGGGCGGTGGCAACGAGGTCCAGTTTCGCCGACCCGAACTCCTCGGCCCGCCGGGTGTTGAGTGCGTCCGCCCTCCGGGCGAGGTCGGCGGCGTGTACGGCGAGCCGGTCGCGGAGTACCTCGTAGGTACCGGCGTCGACGGTGGCCATGGGGGGTGGTTCCCTTCGTGGTCATGTGGGGGTGCGCTGGGGCGGCACGGGTGGGCGCTGGGGGTACCCCTCTGGGGGAGGCACAACGAGCAGCGCCCTACCCCCCAGCCCCCTCAGCTCCCCGCGCCGCTTCCGTTCAGTGCCGTCACCGGGGTGTCCGACAGGCCCAGTTCGCTCGCCCGGTCGAGGAGTTTCTGGAGCTGTCCGGCCTGCGGGCCGCCGCCCTTGATCTGCTTCATCAGCAGCGCCGACACCGTCAGGTTCCGCAGGTCCGCCGAGCCCAGTGAGCCGAGGATCCCGCTCAGGTCCTCCGTGAAGCTGCCCGAGCCGTCCAGCCACGGCTTCGCCAGCGCCTGTGCCGTACGGGAGTTGTCGACGAAGCCGTCCACGCCCTTGCCGAGGGAGATGGAGGACACCAGCCGGTCGAAGAAGACGGAATCCCCGCCGACGATGTCGATGTCGGCGTGCTCCAGCCCGGTCGCGAGGACGCTTGCCTGCGCCTCGGCGACCTGCCGCTGTGTCTCCAGACCGGCCAGCCGGATCTCCTTCTCGGCCGCGAGCCGCAGCCGGTACTCCTCGTGCCCGCGTGAGGCCTCGTCCAGCGCGGCCATCGCGGCGGCCTTCTCGGTCAGACCGGCGGCCTCGGCCTTCAGCTTCTCGCCGATCGCCGTGGCCTCCGCGAGGGCCTTCGCCTTGGCGCCCTCCGCATCGGCGTGCCCCTTCGCCCGCGCGCCCTCGGCTTCCGCGAGCCCCTTGGCCTTGGCCCCCTCAGCCTCCGCCAGCGCCCTCGCCCGGGCACCTTCCGCCTCGGCCTTCAGCCGTACCTCGGTGGCCTCAGCAGCCGCCCGCGCGCCCTCGGCCT
>NZ_CM002285.1:4499188-4510715 GCF_000497445.1 Streptomyces roseochromogenus subsp. oscitans DS 12.976
CGGCCTCCGCGAGGCCCTTCGCCCGCGCCCCCTCGGCCTCGGCCAGCGCCTTCGCCTGGGTGCCCTCCGCTTCCGCGCGCAGCCGGGCCTCCGTGGCCTCCGCCTCCGCGCGGCCGGCCTTGACGGTGACCTCGGCCTCCTTGTCGCGGACCTGGACGGCGGCGAGGCCCTCGGCGGCGGCCTCGGCCTGGACGCCCTCGGCGAGCCGCAGCTTGGCCCGGGCGTCGAGGTCGGCCGTCTTCAACCGGGCCTCGGCCAGGGTCAGTTCCTCCGCGGCGCGGTGCGTGGCCGCCTGCTCCGCGGCTTCCGCGGCCTTGATGTCCTTGACCAGCTTCTCCTGCGCCTCGGCCTCGGCGGCGATGACGAGGGCCTGCCGCTCGCGCTCCGCCTCCTCGACGACGCGCAGCTTCTTGATGGACTCCTCCTGCTCGGCGACCGTACGGTCCACCGCGACCCGCTCCCGGACGACCTCGGCGATCTCCCGTTTCTCCGCCTCGACCTCCTTGTCGGCGGAGATCCGGGTGAGTTGGGTCTCCCGTTCCCGGGCGATGACTTCGAGCAGCCGGTCCTTCTCGATGCGTTCGTTCTCCACGGCTATGACGCGTTCGCGGTTCTTCGCGGCCACGGCGATCTCCCGGGCCTGGTTCTCACGCTGTACGCCGAGCTGTTCCTCGGTACGCAGGAAGGCGCCCTGGGCGCGCAGCCGTTCCTCCTCCACCACACGGGCGGTCTCGGCCTCCTCGCGGGCCCGGGAGGTCTCGATCTCCCGCTTCTGCTTGATCTCGGCGTCCTTCTGCCGCCGCTCCAGCTCCAGGATGGCCTCGCGGGCGTCGACGTCCTGGCGGGTGATCTCCTTCTGCTCGTTGCGCTTGGCCTCGTTGGTGCGCACGTGCTCGACGGCCGTCAGCTCGGTGATCTTCCGGATGCCCTGCGCGTCGAGGACGTTGGCCGGGTCGAGCTGGGTGAGCGGGGTCTGCTCCAGGTAGTCGATCGCGGCGTCCTCAAGGTGGTAGCCGTTGAGGTCGATGCCGATCAACTCGATGACGTGGTACCGGAGTTCCTCGCGCTTGGTGTAGAGGTCGGTGAAGTCCAGCTGCTTGCCGACGGTCTTCAGCGCCTCGGAGAACTTCGCGTGGAACAGCTCCTGGAGCGTGTCCTGGTGGCTGGCGCGCTCGGTGCCGACGGTCTGAGCGACCTTGATGACGTCCTCGACGGTCTTGTTGACCTTCACGAAGAACAGGATCCGGATGTCGGCGCGGATATTGTCCCGGCAGATCAGCCCGTCCCGGCCGGAGCGGCTGATCTCGATCGTCTTCACCGAGATGTCCATCACCTCGGCCTTGTGCAGGATCGGCAGCACGACCTGCCCGGTGAAGGACACATCGACCCGCCGGGTCTTCGACACGATCAGAGCCTGGCTCTGGTCCACCTTGCGGTACAGCCGCGAGAACCCGAACAGCGCGAGCAGTACGACGACGAGACACACGGCGACGAGCACGCCGAGGACTTCCATGACACACGTCCTTGCGTCAGACGATGAGGAACGGAGCCCCCTGGGATCGCGGTGCCGGACCTCCGACCCGGCCCCGTGCCGGTCCTCCGTACCGGACCCCCGTGCCGGTCGTCCCCGTCGGTCCTCTGCCGGTGCCCGGCACCGCGACCCTCCGTAGTGCTCCCCGCAGAGGATGGTGCGGCAGGGGTGCGCGCCCACGCATTGCCGGTTTCCGGCAGTGTTCACTAGGGTCTTTGTGCCGGACACGCGCTAACAAACCGTCACCGGCGCGTCAAGATCACGGCGGATGTTCACGGGGGAGCGGGGCCGGTATGGGGGATCAGCACGACAGACATGAGCTGCCCGAGCGCTATCTGGACGGCTTCGCCCGGACGCTGGCCGAGGCCGCTGCCACCGGCCGGCGGCTGACCAGGGAGGAACTGAAGATCCGGCGGACGCTCGGCGAGCAGGCCGCCGACGCCGGGCACGGACTGCGCGCGCTGGTCGTCGCCCATCTGGCCGCCACCCGTGCCGCCTGGCCGGCCGCGGGCGGCTCGGCCGAGAGCAGCCTGGCCACGCTGGCCGCCGTGGAGCAGGCCATCGACGCGTTCGCCGAGGGCTACGAACGCGCGCAACGGCTCACCGTGCGCCGCGAGGAGGCCGCGCGCCGGGAGTTCATCGACGATCTGCTCTACGGCCGCAGCGATCTGGGCCGGCTCGCCGAGCGCGCCGAACGCTTCGGCCTCACGCTCTCCCGGGCGTACGCGGTGGCCGTCGCCGAGGGCCCGTCCGCCTACGCCGAGGGCGGCCCGGTCGCCCGCCGTGTCGAGGCCGCCGTACTCGCCCGCTTCGACTCCCACAACACGCTGCTCACCACCAAGAACGGCCGGCTGCTGTGCATCGCGCCCGGTGACGAGGACGAGATCCTGCTGCACTTCGCCAAGCAGGTGTACGCGGCGACGGGTGCCGCCGGCACAGCGCTGCGGGTCGCCATCGGCCGCGCCCAGCACGGTGCGGGCGGGGTCGTGCAGTCGTACGAGGAGGCCCTCGCCGCGCTGGAGATGGCGGACCGGCTCGGTCTGGCCGGGCCGGTGCTGCGCGCCGCCGACCTGCTCGTCTACCCGGTGCTGGCCCGGGACCGGCAGGCGCTGGTCGACCTGGTCGCGCACACCCTCGGCCCGCTCACCGCGGCCCGCGGCGGCGCCGGTCCGCTGCTGGACACCCTCGCCGCGTACTTCGACTCCGGCTGTGTGGCCGCCGAGGCCGCCCGCCGGCTCTCGCTCAGCGTGCGCGCGCTCACCTACCGCCTGGAGCGCATCCACAAGCTCACCGACGCCGACCCGGCCGACCCGGCGCACCGCTACATCCTCCAGACGGCCGTGATCGGCGCCCGCCTCCTGGACTGGCCCCACCGCCCCTTGTGAGTTCACGCGAACGCACCGAGCGTGTCCGCCTCCGCACGACGTCGCTGCCGTTGATCATGGCATTGCTTCGCATGACATTCGCATGAACCAGTCGAAAGGACAGTCATGTCGCGACGGATCCTGAGGCCGACCCGCGCCCAGGTCGCAGCACTGCTCACCGCGCCGGTGCTCGGCGTGGGCCTCCTCGCCCCGTCGGCTTCCGCAGACGCGCCTCCGCCCGGCCCGAAGGTCGACAGCGGCACCGTCATCGGCAGGGTCTGCAAGGAAGCGAACGACGACCCGGATGACGACCCGGGCTTGAACTGCGAGAGGGACATCGCACCGCGCCTCGCACGTCTCATCGGCCCCGGGAGCGGGATCACCTGCCGGAACGTGACCCCGACCTCCATCTCCTGCCGCCCGGAGAGATAACCGCGGCCGCCCGGGGAGACAACCGGCGACGAGCTGGACCGGCAAGTACTTGCCGTTTTGGAAAGTACTGTCCATGCTGAAGGTATGCACGAAGGGCGGCCGACCAGCCGCCCCTCCCCACACCGGAGGTACACGCATGGACAGCACGGGGGACCCGATGGACGCCCGGCAGGCGCGGGACGCGCTCGCCGCCGCCTGCGCCGCACAGGTCGCGGCGCGCAAGGCGAGCGAGCGCCACAGGCCCCACGGTTACGCCATCGGACAGGGTCTGACCTTCGCGGTCGGCTTCATCGCACTGGGCACGGCCGACCGGGTGCCGCGCTGGGGAATCTGGCTGATGGCCGCCGCCGTGGTGAGCCTGACCGGCTTCTTCGTCCTGATGTGGCTCGGCGCGCACCATGGCGGAGTGACCCGCTGGATCCGCCGGGACCGCGAGCCCGGCCGCCCCGCCTGGCATGCCTGGGTGGTGCCCTTCATCCCCCTGGCCATCAGCATCCCGGCCGCGATCGCTTACGGCACGACCGGCTGGCTCATCGCCTTCGGCCTGACCCACGGCGCGGACTACATCCTGCGCGCGACCTGGCAGGCGGGAACCGCATGACAGGCTCCACGGGCGGCGCGCCCCCCGCTCTCGACCGCGAACTCCACCACCCGACCCGGCTGGCCCTCGCCGCCTACCTCTCGGCGTGCGGCGAGGCGGAGTTCGCCGTCCTGCGGGACTACTGCGAGGTCTCCGACTCCACGCTGAGCAAGACCCTCTCCGCACTGGAGAAGACGGGCTACGTCAGCATCCGCAAGGGCTACCTCGGCAAGCGTCCGCGCACCTGGGCCGCCCTCACCCTCGGCGGCCGCAGGGCACTGGCCCGCCATCTGGCGGCACTTGAGGAGATCGCGGCGACGGCCCGCCGGGCCGCGGGCGCCGGCGCACAGGAACCGGACACAACCGGGACCTGACGGGCCCACACCTGTCGGATCCTCACCCGCCCGGCTGCTCCTCGTCGGTGGTGCGCACCGGAGCCGACCGCCCCGGCTCCGGCGGCTCCTGCAACTGCGACCGGACGAGCAGGACGTCACCGATGAAGAGGTCGTACACCACGATCCCGATCACGCCGCCGATCAGCGGCCCGACGATCGGGATCCACCAGTAGCCGCTGAACGAACCGGACACGCTGCCCGGGAAGGCCAGACTGTTCCAGCCCGCCGCATAGGTGAACAGGCGCGGCCCGAAGTCACGGGCCGGGTTGATGGCATAGCCCGCGTTGGCGCCGTAGGACATGCCGATCGCGGCGACGACGAAGCCCACGACCAGCGGCCCGAGGTTGGCCTGCACGGCCTGGTTGCGCACATCGAGGACGGCGGCGATCAGCATGAGCAGGAAGGCCGTACCGACGATCTGGTCGACCAGCGGTCCCCAGTAGCCGCCGTGGAAGTACGCCGCCGGGAAGGTGGCGAAGATGGAGAAGGTGGCGTTCGTATGGCCGTTCACCTTCGGTCCCGGCGCCGCGTGGTCGTAGGCGTGGATCGCGTCGTGATAGACGAGGTAGACCAGCGCCGCGCCGGTGAGTGCGCCGGCGACCTGCGAGAACCAGTACGGCAGCACCTTGGCCCAGGAGAACCCGCGGCGCACGGCCATGGCCAGGGTCACCGCCGGGTTGATGTGGGCGCCGCTGACGCCGCCGGCCACGTACACGCCGAAGACGACGGCCATCGCCCAGCCCCAGGTGATCAGCAGCCAGTCGCCGGCCGCGAGGAAGATCGTGGTGGGGGTCTGGGCACGGCCCGAACCGGGCAGCGCGGCGACCGCCATCGCGACCACGCCGGCGCCGAAGGCGATGAGCACGAAGGTCCCGAGGAACTCGGCGAGGCACTCGCCCAGCAACCCTCCCCGGCTTCTGAGCCGGGCCGGCTTGATGATCGCGGGGATTTCGACAGCCATTCCAGGCCCCCTTGACGAGAGCGATACGGCCAACATCACCATCTTGGCCCACAAACCCCCACCCCGCAGGTTGACAGTGCCCAGTCAGCCCACCGGGTCATCGGCCCGGCCGGCTCAGCAGCTGTCGAGATCGTCGGCGAAGTGCCGGAATCCGTGCCGGTCCCGGTGCAGCCCCCACAGCGTCTCCGCCAGCACAGCCGGATCCTTGCGCGGGTGCCCCGGAGTGATCGCCCCGGGGATCACCAGCTGGGCGACATGGATCCCCTCGCCCGCGAGCCGCTCGTGCAGCAGATGCCCGTACGCGCTCTCCGCGGCGAACGCGATGGACGTCCCCGCCCGCTCGGTCTGCGGTACGGCGGCGGTCCCGCCGTTGACGAACAGGATCGTGCCGCGCCCCAGCCGCCGCATCCCCGGCAGCACCTGCTGCACGGCGGCGACCGGCCCGTACACGGAGAACTCGATGGGCCCGACGAGATCGCGGTGGCCGGTCTCCAGCACGGGCCGCATGAAGTCCCGGTGCGGCACCGGGCTGTACTGCAGCACCTCGACGGTCCCCAGCTCCTCGGCCGCCCGCGCCAGCGCCCCGGCCAGCTCCTCCGGCCTGCGCACGTCCACGCCGAGCCCCTGGGCCCTGACCCCGGCCTCGCCGAGGTCCCGCACCAGCGCGTCGAGCCGCCCCACGTCCCGGGCGAAGAGAGCGACCGCGAACCCCTCCCGCCCGAACCGCCGCGCGACAGCGGCCCCGAGCCCCGGTCCGGCACCCACGATGGCGATACTGCTCATGCCCAGCATCCGTACCGCACCCTTGGCTCAGCCGCTAGCCCACCGCGCGCCGGCACCAGGCATACGACTCACCGACGCGAACTGGTAGCCGCTCAGCCCACGAAGGGACACGGTTGCGCCATCCGTGTGCATCCGTCATGCGATCGGCCGCGCCCCGGCCGCTCAGGGCTTCGCGTGCGCCGTCCCGCAACAAGGATGCACATGTGAGCATCCTCAACGAACCCCATGGTGCCGCCGCGCCCGAGGACACGTACGAGAGCGAGGTGCCGGTCAGGGGCAGGCAGCCGGGCAGTGTCGTGGTCAAGTGGATGACGACCACCGACCACAAGACGATCGGCACGCTGTATCTGGCGACGTCCTTCGCGTTCTTCCTGATCGGCGGCGTGATGGCCCTGATCATGCGCGCCGAGCTGGGCCGGCCGGGCCTGCAGATCGTCTCGAACGAGCAGTTCAACCAGCTGTTCACGATGCACGGCACGGTCATGCTGCTGATGTTCGCGACGCCGCTGTTCGCCGGCTTCACGAACTGGATCATGCCGCTGCAGATCGGCGCGCCCGACGTGGCGTTCCCGCGGCTGAACATGTTCGCCTACTGGCTGTACCTGTTCGGCTCGCTCATCGCCGTGGGCGGCTTCCTCACCCCGGACGGCGCGGCCGACTTCGGCTGGTTCGCCTACTCGCCGCTGACGGACGCGGTCCGCTCACCAGGTCCGGGCGGCGACCTGTGGATCATGGGGCTGGCCTTCTCCGGCTTCGGCACCATCCTCGGCTCCGTCAACTTCATCACCACGATCATCTGCATGCGCGCGCCCGGTCTGACCATGTTCCGCATGCCGATCTTCGTGTGGAACGTGCTGCTCACCGGTGTGCTGGTGCTGCTGGCCTTCCCGGTGCTGGCCGCCGCGCTGCTCGCGCTGGAGGCGGACCGGCAGTTCGGCGCCCATGTCTTCGACGCGGCCAACGGCGGATCCCTGCTCTGGCAACACCTCTTCTGGTTCTTCGGCCATCCGGAGGTGTACATCATCGCGTTGCCGTTCTTCGGCATCGTCTCCGAGATCATCCCGGTGTTCTCCCGAAAGCCGATGTTCGGCTACATGGGCCTGATCGCCGCGACGATCTCCATCGCCGGACTGTCCATCACCGTGTGGGCGCACCACATGTACGTCACCGGCGGTGTGCTGCTGCCGTTCTTCTCCTTCATGACCTTCCTGATCGCCGTACCGACCGGTGTGAAGTTCTTCAACTGGATCGGCACGATGTGGAAGGGCAGTCTCTCCTTCGAGACACCGCTGCTGTGGTCCGCGGGCTTCCTCGTGACGTTCCTCTTCGGCGGTCTGACCGGTGTCGTCCTGGCCTCCCCGCCGATGGACTTCCACGTCTCCGACTCGTACTTCGTCGTCGCCCACTTCCACTACGTGGTCTTCGGCACGGTCGTCTTCGCGATGTTCGCGGGATTCCACTTCTGGTGGCCGAAGTGGACCGGCAAGATGCTCGACGAACGCCTCGGCAAGATCACCTTCTGGACCCTCTTCATCGGCTTCCACACCACGTTTCTGGTCCAGCACTGGCTGGGCGCCGAGGGCATGCCCCGCCGCTACGCCGACTATCTGGCCGCCGACGGCTTCACCGTCCTGAACACGGTCTCCACGATCGGCTCGTTCCTGCTCGGTCTGTCGATGCTGCCGTTCCTCTACAACGTGTGGAAGACGGCCAGGTACGGCAAGGAGGTGGGCATGGACGACCCATGGGGCTACGGCCGTTCGCTGGAGTGGGCGACCTCCTGCCCGCCGCCGCGGCACAACTTCGTCACCCTGCCCCGGATCCGCAGCGAGTCGCCGGCGTTCGACCTGCACCACCCGGACATCGCGATGCTGGAGCACGAGGTCCACGTCCCGGCGCGGACCGACCGAGGGCAGGAGTGAACGGTCCGCCGAGGCGGGGCACCGACGGCGCCCTCGCCAACGAGGTGGAGGGATACCTGCTCTGGCGGGCCCGGATCGCCGAGGCGGAGCAGCGTGCGCGGGAGTTCGCCGCGCCCCTGGAATGGCTGACGACCGCGCAGCGCGAGGCCGTCGAGCGCCGGTACGTCGCCGACAGCCTGCACCGAGCCCGGGGGGACCTGGAACGCGTCGCGGCCCGTTGTGTCTCCCTGCGCGCCGAGTACGAGCAGCGTTACCGGGACCTGCGGCGCCGCTGCGTCGGCCTGGCCCTCGCGGTGTGCGCCGGCTGCACCGCGCTGGCCACGCTGCTGCTGATCCTGTGAGGGGCGTTGCCTGGGGTTGCTTGAGGTTGCCCGGGGCTGCTCGATGCGGTCGGCGGGGTCACGCCATCCAGAAGAAGACCGCCGTCATCCGCTTCTCCTCCAGCGTCTTCCCGTGGTAACCGGTGGCGCTGTGCACGAGGTTGGCGTTGTAGAGGAGGAGGCGGTTGTACTTGTGCGGGACGCGGACGTCGTCCTCGAAGTGGTTGCCCGGCACGAACCGGGTGCCCAGGGCCTCGACGAGGTTGTTGTGCGGGGCCTGGACGATGTTGCCGCCGAGCCGGCCGCCGGGCAGTGACTGGCGGTAGAAGGCGGTGCCGCAGTCCTTGGGGACGTTCGGGTTGAGATACAGCACGGCCGCGTACCGGCACAGCGCGCGGGAGTCGGTGTGCGGGCGGGGCTCGCTCTCGCCCTCGCCGACCACCTGGACGCAGTTGTGGTTCAGGGTGCCACCGCCGGGCGCCTGCTGCACCCACAGCTCCTTAGCGCCGGTGGCCTGCTTCACCAGCCGCTCGATGACAGCGAGTTCACCGGGCTCCAGTCCGGGCATGGCCCGCAGCCCGGGCCAGGTCTCGGAGGTGTACGGGTACCCCTCGACCCAGTCGTCCTTGGCCAGACACCGCTCCCGTACGGCGTCGACGTCGGGCAGGGCGTCGTCGAAGACCCAGTAGTCGCGGCCCTTGGTGGGCTTGCGGTAGGGCAGCACGGGCAGTGCCGCGGGCATCCTGGGGGGCGGCTGTGGGGGCATGCGGTGAATCTAGGGCAGCGTTTCCCCTCGTCTCTCCCGAGGAATGGTCAACTCTTCTTTACCTACCGCACAGATACGAACGTCTTCCGCATCCGTACTGCTGTGTGTCCGAACCGCCCCACGCCGTCATGCGGGCGGCTCCCCTACCGGGCAGGAGGCACGGTGCTGCGCTTTTCGCGGAACGCGACGGGAACGCTCTTCGTGGGCGGTGCGATGGCCGTGACCCTCGTGTCCCTGGCCTACCCGACCATGCTCGGGCTGACCAAGGTCACCACCGCCCAGGACCGCGTGATCGCCAACACCCAGTGGGGGCCGCTCACCGAGCAGGACCGGGACTTCGTGGTGAAGGTGCGCGCGGCCGGCCTGTGGGAGTACCCGGTGGGGCAGATCGGGCTGCAGAAGGGCACGACGAAGGCGGTGATCACGGCGAGCCAGCACCTGGTCGACGGGCACGCGGCGCTGGACACCACCTGCCGCAAGATCGCGCCGCTGCTGAACATCACGCTGCCCAACCTGCCGAGCCCCCAACAGCAAGGATTCGTCGGCCAGTTGAAATCGGAGAGCGGCAAGAAGTTCGACACCGACTTCGCCAACATCCTGCGGATGACACACGGCTCGATCTTCAACACGGTGGCGAAGATCCGCTCCACCACGAAGAACTCGCTGGTGCGGGCCCTCGCCGACCAGGCCAACGACACGGTCCTGGACCACATCAAGGTGATGGAGGCGACCGGTCTGGTCGACTTCGACCAGACCCTGTTCAACCAGACGACCCCGCCGAAGCTCCCCGACTCCGACCTGACCCCACCACCGCCTCCGGCGGGCCAGCCGCAGGTGGTGCTCACGCCGCCGCCCAACGCGACATCCACGCCCGCTGACATCAACGGCCTCACCGGGGGCGGCAGCGGCGCTTCGCCGGGGGCGAGCCCGGCACCGACCGCGAGCTAGGCCCTGTCGTCAGACTCCCGTCGTCCGCCCGGAGGACGGGCCCTGCGGCGGCGATGGGGCCCCCGCGCGAGCAGCGCCGGGCGTGAGGGAGCGTCGGCGGCCGACGACAACGCGGCTGGGGGTGCCCCCTCCGGGGGGAGTGCGTGCCAGGCGTCGCCGGGCTGGGGCACTTCCCACGCCCTTGAGGCAGTGGGGGAGGGAGTTTGACGACCGCGCCTGGAGGCCTGTCCGGCGGGTCAGGTCACAGGAAGGCGACGGCGCCTCATCAGCGCGGGTGAGCAGGGGCGATGGGGCCCCCGCGCGAGGGTGTTCGAGCGTGGGGACTGTCGGCGGCCGACGACAGCGGCGCGGATCGGCGTGCCGGCCCCCGCGTCCGCGACATGATCCGCCGGTCAGGCCCTGAGCTGCGCTAAGGGCGCTCCACCGTGTCCAGGTAGAGCTTGACGTAGCGGTTCGCGTCGACCTCCAAGGCCACGTCCACCAGGGCCTGTTCGCGTCGGCCCTCGTGGATCTCGGACTCGCCGGGACGCGGGCGGCGGTCGACGATCGTCTGGCCCCGGCCGGGGCCGGGGGCGAGGGAGACCTCGACCGGCAGCAGGCGCGAGGTGATGCCCTGCGGGTCGGCGACCGCGCACACCGCACCGGCGTCCCCGAGGCCGCCCGCCTCCTCCGCCTCCGGCTCCTCGCCCACCGCGGCCGGCCGGTGCGCGAGGAGTTCGCCGGCCAGGCGGGTGCCGGGGTCGCTGCTGGCGCGCAGCCGGTGGACGTCCCTGGCCTCCACGACGACCTGCACGAACACGTCGAGGCCGTACATCGTGATCGGCACACCGGCCGTGAGCAGGATCGCCGCCGCCTCCGGGTCGTGCCAGACGTTGAACTCGGCGACCGGCGTGGCGTTCCCGATGGCGACCGCGCCGCCCATGAAGACGATCCGCTCGATGTTGCGGGTCACCTCCGGATGGGTGCGCAGCAGCAGGGCGATGTTCGTGAGCGGCGCGGTGGGGATCAGCGTGACCGGGCGCGGGGATGCCAGGATCTCGCGGCGCAACAGGGCCACGGCGTCCAGCTCGGACGCGGTCCGCTTCGGCGCGGGCAGCCCCAGGTCACCCATCCCGTCGGCGCCGTGCACATGCTGCGCCGCGCGGGCCGGTTCGAGCAGCGGGCGTTCGGCACCCCGGCCCACCGGGATCTCCGGGGCGCCCGCCTGCTCCAGCACGGTCAGGGTGTTGCGGACCACGCCGTCGACGTCCGTGTTCCCGGCCACGCAGGTCACCGCCCGCAGATCGAGGCCGGGGTGACGCACGGCGAGGAGCAGGGCGAGGGCGTCGTCGACGCCGGTGTCGCAGTCGATGATCACGGGGATGGGCTGACCGGTCACGCGGACTCCTTCGTCGTACAACACCAATACCAATGCCGATACCGATACCGCTCCGACACCTGAACCCTAGATCAGTTCCACAGCGCGGTGCCGCGCGCCGACACCCGTGCGGCGATCCGGGCCAGCAGCTCCGGGACCGGCAGCGGG
>NZ_CM002285.1:4511906-4521173 GCF_000497445.1 Streptomyces roseochromogenus subsp. oscitans DS 12.976
GTACGGCACCAGGCGCGCGGCCCGGATCCGGGCGCCGAGACTGCCCTCGGCGGGCCCCGCGAGTTCGGCGCGCAGGCCCCGTTCCCAGGCTTCCCGTACGACGGCCGCCGCCTGGTCGTGCTGCTCCTCGGCGACCGGCAGCACCACCAGCTGGACGGGGGCCAGCCAGGCCGGAAGGGCGCCGGAGTGCGCCTCCAGGAGGTGGGCCACGGCCCGCTCGACGCTGCCGATGATGCTGCGGTGCACCATCACCGGGCGGTGCTTGGCGCCGTCCGCGCCGATGTAGTGCAGATCGAAGCGGGCCGGCTGGTGGAAGTCGATCTGCACGGTGGACAGGGTGGACTCGCGGCCGGCCGGGTCGGCGATCTGCACGTCGATCTTCGGGCCGTAGAACGCGGCCTCGCCCGCCGCCTCCTCGTATTCCACCCCGACCTCGGCGAGGACCTCCTTCAGCAACGCGGTGGCCCGCTGCCACAGTTCGGGGTCGGCGACGTACTTGCCGCCCTCGCCGGGCAGCGACAGCCGGTGCCGTACGGCCTCGATGCCGAGGTCGCCGTAGGCGCGGGCGATCAGCTTCAGCGCGTCGCGGGCTTCCTCGACCGCCTGCTCCAGGGTGCAGAAGACATGGGCGTCGTTGAGCTGGATGGCCCGGACGCGGGTGAGGCCGCCGAGGACGCCGGAGAGTTCCGCGCGGTACATGCCGCCCAGCTCGGCGATCCGCAACGGCAGTTCGCGGTAGCTGCGGGAGCGGGAGCGGTAGATCAGGGCGTGGTGGGGGCAGAGGCTGGGCCGCAGCACGACCTCGTCCGCACCGACCTGCATAGCCGGGTACATGTCGTCGCGGTAGTGGTCCCAGTGCCCGGAGATCTCGTACAGCTCCCGTTTGCCGAGCGCGGGCGAGTACACGTGCCGGTACCCGGCCCGGCGTTCGGCCTCGCGGATGTACTCCTCCAGGGTGTGCCGTACGACCGCGCCGTCGGGCAGCCAGTACGGCAGGCCGGCGCCCATCAGGGGGTCGGTGTCGAACAGGCCGAGTTCGCGGCCGAGGCGGCGGTGGTCGGGCAGCCGGTCGTTCATGGGGGTCTCCTCACGGGAGAGGCGAACACCCCGGACATGCCAGAAGCCCCGGGGCGCTCGCCCCGGGGCTTCGATGCTGGTCAGGTGTCAGCGCGCCGGGACGGTGTCCGGCGTCGTCGTGCTCTGCGGGCACGGCGGGCACTTCTGGGCGCGCTGCATACGACGACGTTAGCGACGTACGAAGCCGCAGGTCGAGGCATTTTCCGTCGATGCCTCACCCATCCGTCCGTGCCTCACCCGGACGGACCGTCGCGCTGGTGGGTCGGCCGGGGCGGTGGTGCCGTGAGAGAAGGCACACCGGCCCGCAGTCCAGGAGGCACCTCGGTGATCTCGATGACCTCGTTGACCGACGCGATACGCCCCCGTGGCCTCCGGCTCACCCTCATAGCCGCCGGCCTGATCGCCGCCGGCGGCTGCGCGGCCTTCGGGCTGCGGCAACCGGCGACCGCGCCCCAGCCCCTCCCCACGATCGACAGACCGACTCCGCCGCCGAAGGCCCCCGCGCGGCCCGACGGCTCCACCCTCACCGACGCGCAGGCGCAGGCCGCGCTCATCACCCAGACCGACCTCGGCGCCCCCTGGACGGCGACGGGCGGCGCGGCCCACTGGCGGGACGGGCTGCTGAAGGCGACCACCTCGGCCGGCGAGTGCCAGCGGCTGCTGGACACCCTCTACACCGACGAACTCCTCGGCGGCCCCGCCCGCGTCGTGATCGCCCTGGACGACGACGACCACAACGCCCAGCTGCGCTACCAGATCGCCGCGCGCCGCCCCTCCGACGTCGACGCGGCGCTGTCCTGGCTGAAGACGATGCCGGACCGGTGCGCGCGGTTCACGGCCACCACACAGACCCGAACCCAGGAGGACATCAAGGTCACCGACACCTCGCTGCCGCAGGTCGGCGACGCACGCCAGGGCCTGCGCGTCAGCATCGACGCCACGACGTCCGACAACGAGAAGTACCAGCTCACCCTGGAAGTGGCCGCCGTCCGGGTCGGCCAGGACGCGTTCGCCCTCACCGACGGCGGCCTGGGTGACGTGGCGAACAGCACGACCCAGGCCGCCGTCCAGGACGGCGCCCTGCGCCTGGCGGACGTCCGCAGACAGGGACGGGCGCAGGTCTGATCGTCGAGGGCTCACAGGGGTGGCTGGGCCGGGGCCGGGCCCAGGGTGGTGGTGCCCGGGGTCGTGCGGTGGCCGAGGCCGGTGCGGTAGGCGTCCAGGGCCGCGTCGATCCGGCCGGCGCGGCGCAGCAGGTCGCCGAGGAGCCGGCACAGGTCGGCCAGGTCGCCGGCGGCGCCCGCGCGTTCCAGCAGGCTGAGCGCACGGACGTAGTGCTCCTCGGCGGCCTCGGTGTCCCGGGCGTCCTCGGCGATGATGCCGAGCAGGCGGTGGGCCGCGGCGGCGTGCACCGCGCCGCGCTCGGAGGAGAGGTCACCGAGGACGCCCTCCAGGAGTACGGCGGCCTCCTCCGACTTGCCCCGGCGGTGCAGCACATCGGCGAGTTCCACGGCGGCCTGGCTGCGGTACAGGGCGGCCCGGGACTCCGAGAGCATCGCGTACGCCTGCCGCAGCTCCGCCTCGGCCCGCCCCAGTGCGCCGTTCTGCGCACAGACGTACCCGCGCATCCAGTGGCAGTTGGCCAGCTCGGTGCGCAGCTGCAGCTGGCGGTAGAGCTCGGCCGCCTTGGCGAGGGAGGCGTCGGCCTCCGCGACCCGGCCCTCGGCGATCAGGGTGCGGGCCACCGAGCGGTGCATCCGGGCGATCAGCGCGGGGTCGCCGGCCCGCGGCGCGAGGGCGAGCGCGAACTCGGCGGCCTGGGCGGCACGGGCGTGCGCGCCCATGTCCATGTACGGGCCGATCACGCTGGCGTAGAGCAGAAGCAGGGCGTCGGGATCGTGCAGCCCGCCCCGGTTCAGCTCGTCCAGGGTGGACTCCAGGAGGTAGACGGCGTACCGGAGCTCCCCGGCGAGGTAGTGCGAGACGGCGCGCCCGCGGACGGCCGGTACCCGCGTCGGGAGGGACTCCTGCGCGAGATGCGCCTCGGCGCGCTCGAAGAACCGCCGGGCCCGCGCCAGCTCCCCGGTCTCCAGGGAGCATTCGCCGAGACCGAGCAGGGCACCGGCCTGCACGCGGTCGAGCCCATGGGTCTCGGCCTCCGTGCGCAGCTCCTCGTACTGGACGGCGGCCTCCTCGGCCCTGCCGTCGGCGAGCACCCGCTGCGCCTCGGTGAGCCGGAACCGCAGATCGGTGGCGAGGTGGGCGGGCCGGCCGACGGCCAGCTCCTCGTAGGCGACGCCGAGCCGGCCGGCGATGTGCCGCAGCGCCTCGTCGGAGGCCCGCACCCGGCCCGCCTCCAGGGTGGAGATATAGGCGGGTGTGTAGGCGGGCTCGGCCAGCTGCCGTTGTGTCATCCCACGTTGGGTGCGCAGTTGCTGTACGCGCCGCCCGATCACCGCTGGATCGTCCCGCTCCCTCATCCGCTGGTCCCCTCAACTCCCTTGGCGCCCCTTGCCGTTGCACCCTTTCAGCCCCTAGGTTAAACGGCGGATTAAGTCTGCTTAATAGGTCGCTGTTGTGTTGCGAGGTCGCTGTGCCCGGACGTACATCCGCACCCTACGAACGGCAGAACACCAAGTATGTCCGTGGCGTCGCCGCAGCGGTGGTGGCCGTGGCCGCGCTGATCACGGCGGCGAACGCGGGCCCGGCCCACGCGGCCCCCGCGGCCCCGGCCGCACACATCACGGCGGCGGACCCGACGCCCCACCACTGACAGAACCATTGATCGGCTCCAGGGGACGGAAGTCCGAACAACTTCTCGGTGGCACATCTCGGTGTCAGACGCCGGCCGCACGCTGCCGGCGCCGAGAACGCACGG
This sequence comes from Streptomyces roseochromogenus subsp. oscitans DS 12.976, assembly GCF_000497445.1. Lineage (NCBI taxonomy): Bacteria > Bacillati > Actinomycetota > Actinomycetes > Kitasatosporales > Streptomycetaceae > Streptomyces > Streptomyces roseochromogenus. The sequence continues at coordinate 4,515,862 of NZ_CM002285.1, forward strand.
GTGCCCCAGCCACCAAGGCCGGCGGGACACTCCCCCCTGCTCCCGCCGGAGGCCTACGCTTGCGTTTCGTGACCTCCGACGCCGCGCGCACCGCACTGGACCTGACCGCCGACCTCCCGGTGACGGACCTGGAGGACCTCTACCGTGACCTGCACCGTCACCCCGAGCTGTCCCTGCGCGAGCACCGCACCGCCGGCACGCTGGCCGGCCGGCTGAAGGACGCCGGGTTCGAGACCGCCGAGGGCGTCGGCGGCACCGGTGTCGTGGGCCGGCTGCGCAACGGGGACGGGCCGGCCGTGCTGCTGCGCGCCGACATGGACGCGCTGCCGGTACGGGAGGAGACCGGGCTGCCGTACGCCTCGCAGGCGGACGGGGTGATGCACGCCTGCGGGCACGATCTGCACGTCACCTGGCTGACCGGGGCCGCCGCGGCGCTGGCCGCCGGGCGGGAGACCTGGCGGGGCACCCTGCTGGTGGTGGGCCAGCCGGCCGAGGAGACCGGACAGGGCGCGGTGCGGATGGTCGCGGACGGTCTGTACGAGCGCTTCGGCCGCCCGGACGTCCTGCTCGGCCAGCACGCGGCTCCCGGCCTGGCGGGCCTGTACCCGCACGCACCAGGTCTGATCATGTCGGCGTCGACGGAGGTCGACATCGTCGTACACGGCCGGGGCGGCCACGGCTCCCGGCCGGAGGCGACCGTGGACCCGGTGGTGACCGCCGCCTACCTGGTCACCCGGCTCCAGACCGTGGTCTCCCGGGAGCTCGCCGCCGGCGAGTCCGCCGTGCTGACCGTGGGCCGTATCGAGGCCGGCACCCGGCACAACATCATCCCGTCCGAGGCCCGTGTCTCGCTGAACCTGCGCAGCCAGTCCGAGGAGGTGCGGCAGCGGATGCTGGCCGCGATCCGGCGCATCGCGCACGGCGAGTGCCTGGCCGCCGGCTGCCCGCGCGAGCCGGAGGTGACCATCGGCAACACCTTCCCGGTGACCGTGAACGACGCGGCCACCGACGCCGCGGTCGCCGCGGTGCACGCGGAGGTCTTCGGCGCGGACACGGTGTTCGACCCGGGCCCGGCGATGGGCAGCGAGGACTTCCCCGAGCTGGCGCTGGACAGCTCCATCCCGTACTCGTACTGGTTCGTGACGACCACGCCCGCCGAGGTGTGGGACCGGGCCCCCGGCGACACCCTCCCCGAGAAGTTCGCGGCCGTACCGAGCAACCACAGCCCGCACTTCGCCCCCGACCTGTCCACGATCACCCCGGGCGTCCGCACCCTCGTCTCCGGGGCGCTGGCCATGCTGTCGCCGGCCTGAGCAGCTGGCCGGAGAGGTGACTACGGGGCCGCCTGAAGCTGGCGCAGATGCTGCTGGACGTTCTCCAGCGCACCGCTTCGCCGGCCCGGCACCCGCAGCCTCAACTCAGCGAGGGCAGAACCGAGTTCACGAGCCGGGGCCGGGTCCTTGATCCGCCCCCACTGATGGTGGGCCCGGTCCACGGCCGCCTCCACGGCCGCCGAGTCCACGGCCTGCCCGGCCGCCAGCCGCACCCCGGCGACAGCCAGCCAGGCCCGGCAACTACGCAGCGAGTCCCCCGCCAACATCGCGAGATCGGCCCGGACTTCGGACCAGTGCAGGGCTTCTTCGGAGGCGGTGCCGTGGGAACGGACAGCGGCGGCTTCATGGTGGGCGGCCAGGGCGTCGGCCTCGGGGTACCGGCCGGCCTGGACCCGGGCGCTGATGGCGGCGTGGGGGTCGGCAACCGGCTGTTCCACGTGACTGTTCTGCAGGCCGAGACGGATGGGCGGTTGGGCGAACGGGGGTCTGGGGGCGGAGCCCCCGGGGAAGGCCAGCACCAGGTCCCGCCCCGCCCCCGACTCCCCGGCCCGAGCCCACGCCTGCTCGTGCAACTGCCCGAGAGAAGGCCGGTGCCCGCTCCTCAACAGCGTGGCCACCGCCTTCATGTACGCCGGCTCAGCCACCCCTCGCCGCCCCGCCCCCGCAGCCACACGACCGTAAACGGCCGTGTTCCGGCCGCAGTCCAGCCCCCGCTCGGCGACGTACTGCCACGTCTCGGCATCCGCGTGCAGGTCCAGGACCAGCGCGGTGTCCCCGGCGGAGCGCAACCGCAGCTCCTCCCGGATCCAGTGCCACGGCAGCGCCGTATAACGCACGGTCGCCGGGGTGGTGCGCGCCAGCGCGAGGTGCGGCAGCCGTTGCCGGCGGTCCAGCTGAAGCTGCCCGGCGATGTACACGGTGAGCGGCGCGGGCGCCGCCGCCGCGGCCCGCAGCCGGGTCAGCACGGCCTGCGGCTCCAGCGGATCGACGAGTTCGACCACGTTCGCGGTGTCGGTGCCGGACAGCACGGCGGGGGCGACGGCGGCCAGTACCGGCAGCACACCGGCCGCGTCCACCAGCCGCCCCCGGCCGAGCGGCGCGGCAGCGAGCAACAGCACGGTTCCGGGCATCGTCCCTCCCCCTGTCGACCCTGTTCCGCCTTCCAGCCAGCACCGTAACCGCTGCGGCTGCAAATCCGCGCCTCAGGACCGCAATCGGCCTCAGGACCGCAATCGTCCCTCTTCGCGCTCTTCGCCCTCCGCTGCCCTGATCCGTCGCACGGCGAACGCCGTGGTGTCGTCGCCCAGTCGGCCGCCGCTGTGCCGCAGAACCCCGTCCCGCACCCGCCGGACCAGCGCCCCGGGCCCGGTGCCACCCGGTTCGGCACCGGTCAAGTCGGCGCCCGCGGGGGCGATTTCCCGGGCCAGCGGATAGAAGGTGCCCGTGCGGTCACGGGCCTCGGTCACGCCGTCGGTGACCAGCAACAGCGTCTCGTCGGCGGCGAGCGGCACCCGGCGCACGGGCGGCACGCCGCCCACGAGGTCGGCGAGGCCGAGCGGCAGCCCGTCGCCGCTGGGCAGCTCGCGGACCCCGCGCGGGCCTACGGCGAGCGGCGCCTCGTGCCCGAAGTTGACGATCTCGATGGTGTCCGGGGCGTCCTCGGGAAAGGCGATCAGCACGGCGGTGGCGAACCGGTCGCCGTCGTCGCGGCCGAGCGCGGTGGTGTGCGAGCGGTGCCGCAGCATCCGGATCTCCAGGCGTTCGGCGACGGTCGCGAGGTCCTTCTCGTGGTAGCCGGCCTCCCGGAAGGTGCCGAGCAGCGCGGCGGCGGTCTCCACCGCGCCGAGGCCCTTGCCCTGGACGTCACCGACGAGGACGCGGGTGCCGTGCGGGCCGGGCTGGATGTCGTAGAAGTCGCCGCCGACCCGGGCCTCGACATCGGCCGCCAGATACACCCCGGCCTGTTCCAGACCGGCCCAGCGCGGCGGCAGCGGGCGCAGCACGGTACGGCGTGTGGTCTCGGCGATGTCCAGGATGTGCAGGGTCTGCTGCTCCTTGCGTACGCGCACGCCGGAGGCGATCGTGGCCATCAGGCCGCCCAGCGCGACCAGTACGAAGTCGCCGAGACCGGCCTGGTACTGGCCCGGCCAGGCGCTGTCGACGCCGATGTACGTCATCACCGCCAGCACGGCGAAGGCGGCCGTCGTCCACACCCCGCAGATCGCGGCGGCACTGCCCGGGACCAGCACGATCCAGGTGATGATGCGGAACCGTTCGGTGGTGTTGAGGTCCAGCAGCACGATGCCGACGAGCAGCAGCAGGGGCGGCACCCACGCGACGTTCCGGTCGCGCAGGCGCAGCGGCTGGCGCCGCCGGCCGTACTCCATCTCCGTCACGGCGGGATCTCCGTCACGGCGGGCAGCACTCCATGAGCCCAGCGAAGCACGGGAGAGATCCGGTCGCATCCGGGCACCCGTCACCCTCCTGGCCGACTTGCCGGGCCGTGCCCCCAGGTGTGCGCTGGAGGCGGGGGCAAGGAGAGAGGAGTGCTCCCATGGCTCACGCGGCACCAGCGCCCGGCGGAATGTCCCGCCCCGGCGGTACGCCGGAGATCGCGGCCCGGGGATCCGAACGGCGCGCCCGCCCGCCCGACGTCTTCGACGCGCGCACCCATCGCGTCGCCCGCATCGCCGTCCCGGCCGTACTGGGACTGGTCTACGGATACTGGGTGGCGGCCGACAGCCGCCAGGGCGGCGCCATCACCGGCGGGAACCTGCTGCTCGGCTGGCTCAGCGCGCTGGTGTTCGCGGTGGTGTGCGTCGCCCTGCTGACACTGGCCCCGCGGATGCCGCGCGAGGTGCACGCGCTGCTGTGGACGGCGTTCACCGGTATCGCGTTCGGCTTCCTGTACATCCAGACGGGCCACTCGGTCTGGCGGTCCGTGATGATGTCGCTGATCGTCGCGGGGTGCACCTTCGTCACGTTCTTCTACCGCTACTACACGCGCGAGGACGCGTTCGGGCACCGGGTCCGCTGAACGCACGGCCGCGCGGGCCGTGACGTCGTGTGCGTAGGCCCCAGCGACGTTTGTGTGCATGGGCCCCAGCGACGTTGTGTGCGTGGGCCCCAGCCGGTCGGCCGGGGCCCACGCACTCCCCTGTGTCCCCCTCTTTCCCTCTCTCCCCGTCACCACGTGCGTCGCTTTCGTCCCCCCAGCACCAGGAAACACCCGTTCGGGCGAACCCTCCACCGGAGACCCCCTGCCACCCGTTCGGCCCGCCCGTTCGCCCGCCCGTCCCCCGATCGCGGGCCCTCCGCTGGCGCCCCCGCCCCAGGGACCCTTGTCTGGAAGGGTGCCCCCACGCCTCCGGAGCGCCTTGTCGGCCGCACTGCTCGCCCTGACCTGCCTGCTCGTGCCCTTCGGCGCGCTCGCGTCCTGGGCGGCGTACGAGCTCGCCGACACGGGCCGCTACGTCACCGTGATGGCACCGCTCGCCGCCGACCCGAGCGTGCGCGAGGCCGTGGCGGACACCGTCGGTGACGGCATCCTGCGCGCGGTCGGCCAGCACCTGGACGTGCGCCCGGTACCCGGCTCCGTACGGCCGTTCCTGCGCGACGTGGTGCGCTCCTTCACCCAGACCGAGGCCTTCCGGCTGGCCTGGGACACCGGCAACCAGGTCACCCACGACGCGGTCCTGCGCGCCCTGCGCGACGAGGGCGACGGCACCACGGCCGCCCAGCCCGTCACCGTCGATTTCGCCCCCGTCACCGACCAGGTCAAGCGCCAGCTGGCCCGGGACCATGTGCCGCTGGCCGCGCGCATCCCGGTGCAGCACACCGCGGTCTCGGTGCTCCCGGCGGGCGAACTGGTCTCGCTACGGAAGGGGTTCCACGTGCTCGAAGTCGCCGGTTTCTGGCTGCCGGTGGCGGCCGTCGGCTGCGCCGCCACCGGGATCGCCCTGGCCGTCCGCCGCCGCA
>NZ_CM002285.1:4522032-4569694 GCF_000497445.1 Streptomyces roseochromogenus subsp. oscitans DS 12.976
TCGCCGACCTGCCCGCCGACGTGCCCCACCCGGCTGCCGGCGCGGTCTACGACGCCCTCACCGGCACCCTGCGCACGGTCTCCTGGCTGCTGCTGGGCCTCGGCCTCACGGTGGCCCTCACCACCTGGCTGACCCGGTATCTGCGCGTGGGCCGTCCCGCACGGCGCCGCCGCGCCGCCGTCCCGGCGCCGACCGCGACCGCTGCTCCCGCTCGCCCTCCCACCCCGGCCGAGGAACCGACCCGAGCGCGGGTCTGACCGCGCCCGGCAGCCCGTGGTCTCCCCGCGCGCCGTCCCCAGCCTGTGGACGCGGCGCCGGGTGGATCTCCACACCCTGTGGATGCCCCCACCCTGTGGACATCCACGCCGGACCAGGCCGACCTGTAGCAGCACGAACTCGGCGGGCTCCGGGCCTTCGCGTCCGCCGCCCCCGCACCCCCGCCATCCTCGCCGGACCGGGCCGACCTATAGCAGCGCGAACTCGGCAGACCTCCAGCCCTTCACAGCCGCCGACCCCCACACCCCCGCCATCCTCGTCGGCGACGTCAACGCCACCCAGGACCACGCGGCCTTCCGCCGCATCCTCGACATCAGTCTGACCGACACCGCCCGCCTCGCCGGACACGACCGCGCCCACCAGCGAGGATGAGCGGGGGCGGACCGGAGTGAACGACGGCGAACAGCGATAATGACGGCATGTCGCGAGAGTTCCCCATCGGCCTCACCCCTCCCGACTGGCTGGTCCGGAACCTCCGCCCCGAGCAGGCCCCCGTCAACAAGGCGGCCGTGGCCCGCGCGGCCGTCGCGATGGCCCTCCCCCTGGCGATCGGCCTCGCCGCCGGCTATCCGGCGTACGGCGCCCTCGCCTCCATGGGCGCCCTGTCCGGAGTCATCGGCGACACCGCCGACGCCTACCGCATGCGCATCCTCAACATCGCCGTACCGCAGCTCTTCGGCGCGATCGGCGTGACACTGGGCACGCTGGTGTACGGCCACGGCTGGTACGCGGTGGCCGCCGTCACCGGGGTGGCACTGCTGTCCGGCATGATCTCGACGATCGGCGCCGTGGCGTCGGTCTCGGGCCTGCTCCTGCTCCTGAACTGCGTGGTGGGCGCGGGCCTCCCGCTCCCCCGGCCCTGGTGGCTGGCCCCGGCCCTGATGACGGGAGGCGGCCTCCAGGTCCTCCTCCTCGCTCTGCTGGCCTGGCCGCTGCGCTCGGGCGTGCCCGAACGCACGGCGGTGGCGGCCACCTACCGCACGGTCGCCGCGCTCCTCACCGTCTCCGGCACGGACCGCACCGAGGAGTACGAGGACGCCCGCCGCACGGTCACCCAGTCCCTCAACCAGTCCTACGACCTGATCCTGGCCCGGCGCGCCCGCCACCACGGCCGCAGCCGCGAACTCACCCGTCTCCTGGCCCAGTTGAACGCCGTCACCCCGGTGGTGGAGGCGGCCCCCGCGGCCCATCTGGCGGGCCGCCCGCTGCCCCCGCAGATCCCGGAAGCGGTCCACCACCTGGCCCAGGCGGTCGAGACGGGCTACACGGGCCCGATAGCGCTGGACCTCCCTCTCCCCACGACGGAAACGGCACGCGCGGTGGACCACGCCCTGCGCCACACGGCCGAGGTCGTCACGGCTCCCGAGGTCGACTCGCGAGGCATCGAAGACCGCCTGGGCCGCCCCGCAGCACTGGGCATCCGCACGGCCCGAGCGGCCCACAACGTGACCCTGTCGGCCAACTCCTGGCGCTACGGCCTGCGCCTGGCGGTCTGCATCGGCATCGCCCAGGCCCTGGTCTCCCTGATCCCGGTCCCGCGCTCGTACTGGGTGGCCCTGACGATCACCTTCGTCCTGAAGCCCGACTTCGGCTCAGTCTTCTCCCGCGCCCTGCTGCGCGCCGTCGGCACGGTGGCGGGCCTGGTGATCGCGGCGGTGGTCCTGGCGGAGGTACCCCTGGGCTGGTGGGACGTCCCGGCGATGCTGATCCTGGCGCCGCTGATTCCGGCGCTGACTCCGAGGGGCTACGGCTACCAAACAGCGGCGATCACCCCGGTGATCCTCCTCCTGTCGGACATCCTGAACCACCAGGGCACGGCACTGCTGCTCCCGCGCCTGACGGACTCACTCCTGGGCTGCGCGATCGCGCTGACGGCCGGCTACCTCCTGTGGCCGGAGAGCTGGCGCACCCGGGTCGGCGACGGCCTGGCCGACGCGGTGGCGGACGCGGCGGCTTACGTGGAGACGGCGTTCGACCCGGCCACCAACCCGTCGGCCCGGGCCCGTATGCGCCGCCGCCTCTACCGCGACCTCTCGGTCATCCGTACGGAGTTCCAGCGGGCCCTGACCGAACCACCGCCGACCGGGCGCCGCGCGGCTGCCTGGTGGCCGCTGGTCGTCGCGGTGGAACGCATCATCGACGCGACCACGGCGGCCCGCGTCCGTGTGAAACACGGGGCGCCGCCCCCGTCCCCGGCCGAGATCACCCAGGTGGTGCTGCAGCTCCGGGAGCTGTCGGAGGGCGTACGCGACGCCGAAACCCTGATCCCGGTCCGCACGGACCTCACCGGCCCCGCCGGTAGCGTCCTGGAACCTCTCCGCCAGGAGGTCGCCGCGGCCCGGTCGATCGCTTCCCCACACTGACCCCTTCGCTAACCTTACGTGTCCGTCCTGGCCAGGGATCAACGGGCATCAACTCACGCGAAGGGTTGCGCACATGGGCATTCTCACTCTCCTGCGGAACGCATTCGGCCGCTCACGCAAGTCACGCGCCGCCGAGGCAGAGGGTGCGGACCGCCTGCCGGCGCAGCCGACCACCCCGCAGCCGGCACCCACCACAGTCCCCGAACCCCGCCGCTCGTCCCCCGACGAACACGAACTGGTATCAGCGGCCTTCGACAACATCCACGTCCCCCACCCCACAAACCCCGCAGACCCGACAACGGAGACGCCGAAGCCCGAAACTCCGGTCACAAGCCCCGAGGCCGAGCGCCCCACCCCGCAGCCCGCCGACGAGAAGCCGACCGAGCAGAAGCCAGAAGCACAGCCCACCGACGAGGCCCCGGCCGAGAAGAAGGCGCAGACGGAGGCGCAGGCCGGCGATGAGGCCCCGGCCGAGGAGAAGCCCGAGGAGAAGCCCGAGGCGCAAGCCGACGGCGAGAAGCCGGCCGAGGCCCAGGCGGAGACGGCCAAGCAGGAACCCGAAGCGCAGGCCGGCGATGAGGAACCGGTCAAGGAGAAGGCGCAGGCGCAGGCTGACGACGAGGACCCGGCCGAGGCCCAGGCTGACGGTGAGGACCGGTTCGAGGAGAAGGCGCAGGCGCAGGTCGGCGATGAGGAACCGACCGAGGAGAAGCCCCAGGCCGAGACGTCAGTCGCGGAGAAGGCCGAGGCTGAGCAGGCCGAGCCGGACGCCGGGGAGAAGACCGAGGACAACGCCGAGCTGAAGGCCGAGGAGAAGTCCGAGGCCGAGGATGTTGTGCCGGTCGCGGAGAGGGCTGAGGCCGAGCCGGAGGCTACGGCTCAGGTAGTCGTGAACGTGGTGTCGGCCGAGGCCGATGAGACGACCGCCCCGCAAGCCGCCGACGGCGAGGACACCCCACAGGGGCCACCCGCACCCGGCAACGACACTCGCACGGGCAGTCCGGGTAGGAACGCGAAGGCCGAAAGCGAAGCCGAGGACACGGTGTCGGCCACGGCCGAAGAGACGACCGCCCCGCAAGCCGCCGACGGCGAGGACACCCCACAGGCGCCACCCGCACCCGGCAACGACACTCGCACGGGTGGTGCGGGTGGGAACACGGACGCCGAAGACGAAGCCGAGGCGAACCCGGCACCCAAGCCGGAGGCCCCCGCCCCCGCCGCGGCCACCCCCCTCACCAAGGTCAAGTCCCGCACCCCCTCCCTCACCACCGCCTACAAGGCCGCCACAGCCGCCCTCAAGAAGGCCGACCTCACCGGCACCCGAGCGAAGCTCTACCTCGTGCTGGACCGCTCCGCGAGCATGCGCCCGTACTACAAGGACGGCTCCGCCCAGGCCCTCGCCGACCAGACCCTCGCCCTCGCCGCCCACCTGGACCCCGAGGCCACGGTCCACGTCGTCTTCTTCTCCACGGAGATCGACGGCACCACCGACCTCACCCTCACCCCGGACCACGAGACGAAGATCGACGACGTCCACGCCGCCCTCGGCCGCATGGGCCGCACCAGCTACCACGCCGCCGTAGACGCCGTACTCACCCACCACGACAAGAACAGCGCCCCCGGCACCCCCGCCCTCGTCGTCTTCCAGACCGACGGCGCCCCGGACGCGAAGACCCCCGCGACCCAGTCCCTCACCGCGGCCGCGACCACGCACCCCGCCGTCTTCTTCTCCTTCGTCGCCTTCGGAGAGCACGACAACAAGGCCTTCGACTACCTCCGCAAACTGAAGACCGACAACACGGCCTTCTTCCACGCGGGCCCCACCCCCCGCGAGCTGACAGACACCGAGCTCTACGAGGGCGTACTGGCCGCTTGGCGGCCGTAACCGGTCGTAACCACCCGCCCCTCACCCCGCTCCCCACCCGGCACCCCACCGGGCCGCCCCCTTCCCACCCCGTTCCACCCAGCAAAACGGGAAGCGGGCGGCCCACCCCGGTCGGCTACGATTTCAAGGTTCGAAACCGCAGAAAAAGCAGCGACCTGGGAGCAGCCACGATGGCTCGACACCTCATCACCAGCGCCCTTCCGTACATCAACGGGATCAAGCACCTGGGCAACATGGTGGGGTCCATGCTCCCGGCGGACGTGTACTCCCGGTACCTGCGCCAGCGCGGCCACGACGTCCTCTACATCTGCGCGACGGACGAGCACGGCACCCCCGCCGAGCTGGCCGCGAAGGAGCAGGGTCTCCCGGTCGACGCGTTCTGCGCCCAGGCGCACGACGCCCAGAAGGCGGTCTACGACGGCTTCGCGCTCGCGTTCGACTACTTCGGCCGCAGCTCCTCCCCGCAGAACCGCGAGATCACCCAGCACTTCGCCCGCAAGCTGAACGAGAACGGCTTCATCGAGGAGCGGGCGATCCGCCAGGTCTACTCGCCCACCGACGGCCGCTTCCTCCCCGACCGCTACGTCGAGGGCACCTGCCCGCACTGCGGCTACGACAAGGCCCGCGGCGACCAGTGCGAGAACTGCACCCGCGTCCTGGACCCGACGGACCTGATCAACCCGCGCTCGGCGATCTCGGGCTCCACGGACCTGGAGGTCCGCGAGACCAAGCACCTCTTCCTCCTCCAGTCCAAGCTGGAGAACGAGGTCCGCGAGTGGGTCGCCCGGCACGACAAGGACTGGCCGCAGCTGGCCTCCTCCATCGCCCACAAGTGGCTGACCGAGGGCCTGCACGACCGCGCGATCACCCGTGACCTGGACTGGGGCGTCCCGGTCCCGGCCGACACCTGGCCGGAGCTGGCCGCCGAAGGCAAGGTCTTCTACGTCTGGTTCGACGCCCCGATCGAGTACATCGGCGCGACGAAGGAATGGTCGGACGCCGCGCGAGACACAGACCCGGAGAAGCGGGACTGGAAGTCCTGGTGGTACGAGGCGGACTCGGGCGAGAACCCCGTCCGCTACACGGAGTTCATGGCGAAGGACAACGTCCCCTTCCACACGGTGATGTTCCCTGCCACCGAGCTCGGCGTCCGGGAGCCCTGGAAGAAGGTCGACTACGTCAAGGCCTTCAACTGGCTGACGTACTACGGCGGGAAGTTCTCCACCTCGCAGAAGCGCGGTGTCTTCACCGACCAGGCCCTGGACATCCTCCCGGCGGACTACTGGCGCTACTTCCTCATCGCCAACGCCCCCGAATCGGACGACTCGTCCTTCACCTGGGAGCACTTCACGGCCACGGTCAACAAGGACCTCGCCGACACCCTCGGCAACTTCGTCAACCGCGTGCTGTCCTTCTCGAAGAAGCGCTTCGGCGACGAGGTCCCCGCGGGCGGCCTGCCCGGCGAGGCCGAGACCAAGCTCGGCGAGCAGATCGCCGGACTCCTCGCCGAGTACGAGGGCCACATGGAGGCGCTGCAGTTCCGCAAGGCCGCCGCGGCCCTGCGGGCCCTGTGGTCGGCCGGCAACTCCTACCTGGAGGAGAAGGCCCCTTGGCTGCAGATCAAGACCGACAAGGACGCCGCGGCCCTCACGCTGCGTACGGCGATGAACCTGATCCACCTGTACGCGGTGGTCTCCGAGCCGCTGATCCCGGCCACGGCGAAGGCGATGCGCGAGGCGTTCGCCCTGGCTGACGACACCGCCTCCTGGGTCACCACGGACGAGGCGAAGGCCCTGACCGCGGTCCCCGCCGGCACCCCGTTCACGGTTCCGCCGGTGCTGTTCGCCAAGCTGACGGACGAGGACCTGGCGGCGTACAAGGAGCGCTTCGGCGGCGAGGAGAGCTGATCGCGCAGCACTGATCCCTGATCCGTGAAGAGGCGCCGAGCCCCTGTGCTCGGCGCCTCTTCACGATCCGGTCGGCTTACTTCAGAACCCCGGCGTCCCGGACGCCCAGGCTCAGCCGGTGAACCCGAGGGCGAGCGCGCCGACCACAGGTGCGGCGTAGACGAGCGGGAACGGGATGTGCGAGTACCAGCGCGCCCGCGCCACGGTGACGGCGGCCCCGGCGAAGTAGACCACCAGCCCGGCCCCGGCCAGCATCCCGATCACCGGCACGAACAGCCCGGCCACCAGCCCCACGGCCCCGGCGGCCTTGGCCACCCCCAGCAGGGTCCACCACCCCTGCGGCACCCGGTAGTCGGTCAGCGCCTTCACGATCCACCGGGCCCGCATCAGCAACACGGCCCCGGAGAAACCGGACATCAGCGCGGCGAGCAGGGTGACGACGATCTGAGCGGTACGCATGAGAGGCTCCCATCGAGCATCGAGCGGGCGAAGAGCTACGGACACCCCTTTGAACCCCCAGCCCGCACCCGTGTGACAGGAACCCGGAAAAAATCTTGAACCTCCCCGAACCTCACCGGCGGCTGCTGGCGGACGTCGTCGCGGCGGGCGGCACGTACGGTCTGGTCCTCGCCGGCGGCTATGCCCTTCAGGCGCACGGCCTGCTGCGGCGCCCGCACGCCAATCTCGACTTCGCCACGGAGAGCGCCGAACCGATGGACCGGATCGCCGGTGTCATCGGCGCGGCCCTGGAGGCGCGCGGCCGGGCGGTGCGGGCCGGGGCCGGCACCGCGCTCACCGCCCAGCTGACGGTCACCGACCCGCCGACCGGCGAGCCCTGCGCTCTCGCGCTGCACAAAGAGGCGTTCTGGCAGCCGCCGGAGCTGACCGAGTACGGGCCGGCGCTCTCCCTGGAGGACGCCGTCGGTACGAAGATCCGGGCGCTGTACGACCGGGGCGCGGCCGTCGATCTGATCGACGCGCGGGCCGCCGCCTCGCGATTCTCGTTTCCGCGGCTGGAGGAGCTGGGGCGGCGGCATGCCCACGACCCGTTCGATCTGCCCACGCTGCAGTCCCGGCTGACGGGGACGGACTTCTACGCCGACGTGGACTTCCTCCGCTACGGCTTGACCGAGGAGCAGGTCACCGCGGTGCGCGCCTGGGCCCAGCAATGGTCCGACGACATCGCCGAGCGCCTGCTGGAAGACGGCGCGTCCCCCGACATCGAGGCGGACACGGAGTCCGGCCCCGACGCGGGGGACTGACGAACAGGGCCGTACTACTTCGGCTGCGGCTTCCTGATGTTCAGGTGCAGCTCGCGCAGGCGGGACTCCTCCAGCTCGGTCGGGGCGCCCATCATCAGGTCCTGGGCGTTGCCGTTGAGCGGGAAGGAGATGGTCTCGCGGATGTTGGGCTCGTCCGCGAGGAGCATGACGATACGGTCCACGCCCGGGGCGATGCCGCCGTGCGGCGGGGCGCCGAAGCGGAACGCGCGGAGCATGCCCGCGAACTTCTCCTCGACGGTCTCCCGGTCGTAGCCCGCGATCTCGAAGGCCTTGAGCATGATCTCCGGCTCGTGGTTCCGGATCGCGCCGGAGGACAGCTCGACGCCGTTGCAGACGATGTCGTACTGCCAGCCCAGGATGTCCAGGGGGTCCTGGGTCTGCAGGGCCTCCAGGCCGCCCTGCGGCATCGAGAAGGGGTTGTGGGAGAAGTCGATCGCGCCGGTCTCCTCGTCCTTCTCGTACATCGGGAAGTCGACGATCCAGCAGAAGCGGAAGACGTCCTCCTCGAAGTGCCCGGCGCGCTTGGCGGCTTCCACCCGCACCGCGCCCATGATCTTCGAGACCTCGTCGAAGTCGCCCGCGCCGAAGAAGACGGCGTGGCCGGAGGCCAGCGACAGCCGCTTGGTCAGCTCGGCGACGTTCTCCTCGGTGAGGAACTTCGCGATCGGGCCGGACAGCGCGCCGTCCTCGCCGACACGGACCCAGGCCAGGCCCCTCGCGCCCAGCGAGACCGCGTACTCGCCGAGCTGGTCGAAGAACTTGCGCGGCTGGTCCTGGACGGCCGGGACGGCCAGCGCACGCACGTGCTTGCCGGCGAACGCCTTGAACTCCGAGCCGTCGAAGACATCGGTGATGTCCACCAGCTCCAGCTTGGCGCGCAGATCCGGCTTGTCGGAGCCGTACTTCAGCATCGCCTCGCGGAACGGGATCCGCGGGAAGGGGGAGGTGACGTGGCGGCCGTTGCCGAACTCCTCGAACAGCTCGGTCATCAGCTGCTCGATCGGCTGGAAGACGTCCTCCTGCTCGACGAAGCTCATCTCGACGTCAAGCTGGTAGAACTCGCCCGGCGAGCGGTCGGCGCGGGCGTCCTCGTCGCGGAAGCAGGGCGCGATCTGGAAGTAGCGGTCGAAGCCGGAGATCATCAGCAGCTGCTTGAACTGCTGCGGGGCCTGCGGCAGGGCGTAGAACTTGCCCGGGTTCAGGCGGGAGGGGACGACGAAGTCACGGGCGCCCTCGGGGGAGGTCGCGGACAGGATCGGCGTCGCCATCTCGTTGAAGCCCAGCGCCGTCATCTTGTGCCGGATCGCGGAGATCACCGCCGTACGCAGCATGATGTTGCGGTGCATGCGCTCGCGGCGCAGGTCCAGGAAGCGGTACTCCAGGCGCCGCTCCTCGTTGACCCCGTCCTCGGCGTTGATGGTGAAGGGGAGCGGGGCGGCGGCGCCCAGCAGCTCGACCTCGGCCACCTCGACCTCGATCTCACCGGTCGGCAGATCGGGGTTCACGTTCTCTGTTCCACGTGAAACAACGCGGCCGTCGACGCGGACCGTGGACTCCTTGGAGATCGTGTCCAGGGCCTCGTACGCGGGCGTGCCGGGGCGGGCGACCAACTGCGTGATGCCGTAGTGATCGCGCAGATCGATGAAGAGGATGCCGCCCAGGTCGCGCCGATTGTGCAGCCAGCCGCTCAGCCGGACGTCGGTGCCGACGTCAGAGGCGCGGAGCTGGCCGCAGGTGTGGGACCTGTACCGATGCATCGTCGTTCATCGTCCTTTGCGCTTCGGGTCTGGCCGAGGTTGCTCTCCTCGGCGAGAACGGGCACGGGGCCCGGACCCATCAAGGGTACCGGGGACGCCAAGATCGGCTCCCCACCCTTTTTCCGCGCCTTCCCCTGGAGGATCCTCCGTATATCGGGGGGTACAGGATCCTCTGTTTCTACGGTGGCACCCTTCGGTCGGATCTTCATAAAGTGGGGCAATGCGCACAGGCGAGCCTCTCCCGGCCCTCGGGGACGTCCTCGCCGCCCTCGCGACCGGGCTGTGGCACTGGGACACGGCCGCCGGGATGGTCACCGTGGACGCGGAGGCGGCGCGGCTGCTCGGGCTGCCCGCGGAGGCGACCACCCTCACCGAGGCCCAGACCCGGGCCCGGCTGCACCCGGTCGACTGGAACGAGATCACCGGGGTGGTCCCGCTGGCGGTCGCCGAGGGCACGCTCGCCGAGGTACGCATCCGGATCATGGACGAGCAGGGGAACGTCCTGCGGGTCGTCCGCAGCCGCTCGAAACCGTCCTACGACCCCGAGCGGCAGGCGTACCAGCTGATCGGCACCCTCCAGGAGGTCACCGAACCGACCCCGGGCACCCGGGCCGCTCGCAGCGCGGTCACCGGCGACTGGCGGCGCTCGCGGGAGGCGTTTCTGCTGGACGCGGGCCGGGCCCTGGCGGAGGCGGAATCCACGGCGGAGGTACTGCGGGTGGCCGGCGGCCTGTCGATGCCGGGGTTCTCCCCCGACGGGCTGGTGGTCTTCGGGGTGCAGGGCGACCGGCTGACGATCATCGGCCAGCACGGGCACCAGCCCGACGACCTGGGCCCCTTCTCGAACATGGCGCTGACCACCGACTATCCGGCGGCCCAGGTCGCCCGCACGGGCCGCGCGGTCTATCTGTCCTGCCCCGAGGAGTACAAGGCCCGCTACCCGGCGACCTGGCCGCTCGCCCGGAACTTCGGCCGCAGCTCCTGGGCCTTTCTGCCGCTGACGGTGGCCGGACGCACGATGGGCGCCTGGCTGGCGGCCTTCACCTATCCGGTGGCGTTCACCCCCGACGAGCGCGCCGTCCTGGCGACGGTGGCCCGGATGCTCGCCCAGGCGCTGTCCCGGGCGGAGGTCACCGAGTCGGAGCGGGAACTGGCGGCGGGCCTGCAGCGCTCCATGCTGCCCTCGCTCGGCCCCGAGATACCCGGGATGCAGATCGCCGCCCGGTACATCCCGACCGGCGGCGGTCTCCAGGTCGGCGGCGACTGGTACGACATGATCCCGCTGCCCTCCGGCCGCATCGCGCTGGCCATGGGCGACGTACAGGGCCATGACGTACGGGCCGCGGGCCTCATGGGCCAGCTGCGCATCGCCCTGCGCGCCTACGCCTCCGAGGGCCACCGCCCGGACGCCGTGCTCTCCCGCGCCTCCCGGTTTCTGCACGGCGTCACCCATGACGACGAGATGACCGACCTCCGCTTCGCGACCTGCGTGTACGTGGAGGCCGACCCGGTGACCGGCAGGCTGGAGATCGCCCGCGCCGGGCACCCGGACCCGGCGATCCGGATGGCCGACGGCACGGTGATGATGCGGCCGACGGCGGGCGGGCTGCCACTGGGCATCGACCCGGACGCGGACTATCCGACGACCCGGTTCACGCTGGAGCCCGGCGAGACGCTGATGCTCTGCACCGACGGCCTGATCGAGACGGGCGGACACGACCTGGAGAGCGGCTGGCGACGGCTGCGCGCGATCCTGGAGGCCCATCAGTTCGATGCGGACGCCGATCTGGAGTCGCTGGCCGACGCCCTGGTGCAGGGCGTGCACGGGCCGTCCTCTCACCACACCGTCGGCCCGCTGACCGACCGGCGCGAGGACGACATCGCGCTGGTGCTGCTGTGCCGCCCGGGCGAGGGCTGCGGGTGCGGCGCCACGGTGACCGTACGGCCGCGGGTGCGGCGCACGCTGCTGTCGGTGGCGCAGGACGAGCCGGACCGGATCGCCGAGGCCCGCCAGCACCTGCGCGAGCTGCTGCACGACTGGGCCGCCGCCGAACAGGTCGACTCGGCGGTGCTGCTGGTCTCCGAGATGGTCACCAACGTCCTCGTCCACACCGACGCCGACGCGCTGCTGCTCGCCGAGGTGACCGGCGAGGCGGCGGCACGGCGGCTGCGGGTGCAGGTCACCGACGCCGGCGACGACCTCCCGCACAAGCGCCGGCCCGGCGAACTGGCCTCCTCCGGCCGCGGCCTGATGCTGATCGAGCTGCTCGCGGACGCCTGGGGGGTGGACCCGCGGGGCGAGGGCAAGAGCATATGGTTCGAGCTCTACGAGTCGGAGGGTGCCGTGGGAGGCGGTGCGGCCGGTTTCGCGGAGCCCGGGGGCGAGGAGTCGGAGGGCGCCGCGTAACGGGTCCGCAGCTCCTGTACGACCCCGAAGGCCGCCGCGGTCAGCGGTACGGCGAGGAGCATGCCGAGGATGCCCGCGACGGAGGCCCCGGCGGTGATGGCGAGCATCACCACGGCCGGATGCATCTGCACGGTGCGGCTCTGGATGACCGGCTGCAGCACATGCCCCTCCAGCACCTGCACGGCGAGCACCACCCCGAGCGCCCACAGCGCGATGACGAAGCCCCGGTCGGCGAGGGCGACGAGGATGGCCACCGCGCCCGAGATGAAGGCGCCGAGATAGGGGATGTAGGCCCCGACGAAGACGAGCGCGCCGAGCCCGATCGCGCCGGGCACCCGCAGGATCAGCAGGCCGACGGTGATGCACACGGCGTCGATGAGCGCGATGACCGTCGTCCCGCGCATGAACCCCTCCACCGCCTCGAAGGCGCGCCGGGCGATGGCCTCCAGGGTGTCGGCGGTGTTGCCGGGCGCGACCGAGCGGAGGGTCTCGACGGCCCGGTGGGAGTCGCGCAGGAAGAAGAAGACGAGCAGCAGGGCGAGCACCGCCATCGCGATGCTCTCGGCGGCGACGCTGACCCCGCTGATCACGTTGGACGCGGCCGTGCCGCCGAACTTGCTCAGCAGCTTGCGGGAGTTGGCGGCGAGGTCGTCCAGGCCGGTGCCGGCGGCCCCGAAGTGCTGGGAGAGGGACTTGGCGGCGTCCCGGAGCGAGGCGATGATCTGGTCGCCGGTGTCGATGAGCGCGGCGACGACGATGTACACGGCACCGCCGACGACGGCCACGACGGCGACACAGGTGAGCCCGGCCGCCACCGACGCCTGCACGCCGGTCCGCACGAGCCGCCGGTACAGCGGGCCGAGCAGCGCGGTACCGAGCAGGGCCAGCAGCACCGGTGTGACGGCCGTACGGAACTCGCCGCACAACCGCACCGCGACCCACACCACCCCGGCGACCAGCAGCAGCACGGCACACCAGGCGGCGACACGGCGCACGGGGTCGGGCAACAGCTGCACACGTCCAGCGGATCACGGCCGCCGGCGGGTGTCCTGCCGTACGGGGCCGGACGGGTCAGGCCCGTCGGGCTCGCGCCGTAGCCGGGGCTCCGCCTCGTCCGTCGGGCCCGGCGCAGGCGTGAGCGGCCGCCCCGGGGCGGGGGCAGCCGCTCACGCGATGACCGGTCAGGCGCTGCGGGCTCAGAGGACGCCGAGCAGGCCGTGCAGCAGACAACCGAGGCCGAGGAGGCCGCAGTTCTCGTTGCCGTTGCCGTTGCCTTCGTTACCGGCGGGGACCGTGGCCGCGCTCTGCTGGGCGGCGGCCGCCGGTACCTGGGTCTGAGCCTGGGCGGGGGCGGCCAGCGTGACACCGCCGACGGTGAGGAGGGCGCCGGCCACGGTGCATGCCATGGCTCTGCGGATGCTGCTCATATGTGTCTCCTGATCTGGTTGAGTGCGAGGTGTCGACCACCAAGGAGCGACCACTCAATGTGCGCCGTGGAACGACTGGCACATGTGTGACGCTATGGGTCCGTTCGGCCTGACGCCTTGCGGAGTTGGGCCATCCGTGTCGGCGCGCCGTCTTGCGCGGGGCACGCACGAAGCCCCGTCCGGGTGCCGGACGGGGCTTTGTGTCAACCAGTCAGCGGGGCAGTCGACGGGCTTACGGGCTCAGTGACCCCGCGGGCCGCTCTCGGTCATCCCGTGCACGGCCGGGACCGTCCCCAGGCGGCCCTTCTGGAAGTCCTCGAAGGCCTGCATCAGTTCTTCCCTGGTGTTCATGACGAACGGGCCGTAGTGCGCCATGGGCTCCCGGATGGGCTGTCCGCCGAGGAGGACGACCTCCAGGTCCGGCGTGTGGGAGTCCTGCCGCTCGGCCGCACGCACGGTCAGCGCGGATCCGGCGCCGAAGACGGCGGTCTGGCCGAGGTGGATCGGCCGGCGCTGCGCACCGACGCTGCCGCGGCCCGCGAGGACGTAGGCCAGGCCGTTGAAGTCCGCACGCCAGGGCAGGGTGACCTCGGCACCCGGGGCGATGGTCGCGTGGACCATCGCGATCGGGGTGTGCGTGATACCGGGGCCCTCGTGGCCGTCCAGTTCGCCCGCGATGACGCGCAGCAGCGCACCGCCGTCCGGCGTCGTCAGCAGCCGGACGCTGCCGCCGCGTATGTCCTGGTAGCGCGGGGCCATCATCTTGTCCTTGGCCGGGAGGTTCACCCACAGCTGCAGGCCGTGGAAGAGACCGCCGGACATGACGAGGGACTCCGGCGGGGCCTCGATGTGCAGCAGGCCCGAGCCCGCGGTCATCCACTGGGTGTCGCCGTTGGTGATGGTGCCGCCACCGCCGTTGCTGTCCTGGTGGTCGAAGATCCCGTCGATGATGTAGGTGACGGTCTCGAAGCCGCGGTGCGGGTGCCACGGGGTGCCCTTGGGTGAATCCAGTTGGGGGATTAAAAAATCAGCTAGAGTCCCCCCATGATCAGACCAGGGGTGGTGACCGGCATGGACGTCCATGCAGGGGTCTATGGACGTCAGTCCGTGGGGCGAGCCAACAAGTCCGAGGTGAGCACCGTCACGCAGCGCGAGGCGGGCGTGGCCGAGGCCGGGCGACGCGGGGCTGTCAGCATCACCGAGTACGAGGACCTCGGCATATCCGCGTTCAAGGGCGACGACCGCCCGGACTTCGACCGGCTGCTGAAGGACTGCCACGACGGCCGGATCAACCTGATCATCGTCTACTACATCAGCCGCCTGTCGCGGATGGACCCACTCGACGCCATCCCCATCGTCACGGAACTGCTCAACCTCGGCGTGACGATCGTGAGTCTCACCGAGGGCGAGTTCCGCAAGGGCAATCTGATGGACCTGATCCATCTGATCCTGCGGCTCGACGCGGCCCACAGCGAGAGCAAGAACAAGAGCGACGCGGTACGGGGCGCGAAGAAGACGGCCCGCGAGCTCGGTGGCTATCTGGGCGGCAAGCCTCCGTACGGCTTCCGCATGATCCCCGTGACACGAACGACGTCCGGCGGCAAACCCGTCGTGATCCAGCTCCTGGAACACGAACCTGACGAGGTGTGGGTCATCCAGGACATGTGGGCGCGGATCAAAGAGCACAAAGACATGCCGTACCAGCCAGGAGGCGGGCGCCGGCACCCAGGCTCTCTGACGGGTATCTGCGCCCAACTGAACGCCGACGGAGTCCCGACGAAGGGACAGCGGGTCGGCAAGAAGACGAAGGACAGCGTCTGGGACCCGAAGACCGCCATGCGCATCCTCCGGGACCCACGCATCGCGGGCTACGCGGCGACCCCCGTGTACAAGCGCCGTGAGGACGGCAAGTTGACCAGCACCATCGATTGCTACCGCATCGAGCGCGACCCCGAGACCATGAAGCCGGTCCAGGCGTACCCGCCGGTCATCTCGCCGGACGACTGGCATGAACTGCAGACATGGCTCGGCGGCAGGGGCCAGGGCAAGGGGCTGTCGCGAGGCCATGCCGTCCTCTCCGCCATGGACGTCCTGTTCTGCGATTGCGGCGCGGTGATGACGTCGCACCGCGCCACCACCCCCAACAAGGCGGCGTACCGCTGCCGCCGCCGAAGAGCGCTGCCGGGCCAGCACGAGGGCGAGTGCACCATCAGCATGCAGACCCTGGACCGGTACGTGGCGCGGCGCGTCTTCGCCCTCATCCAGACCGCCGAGGACGACTCCGAGACGGCGGTCGTCCTCGCCGAGGCTGCCCGTCGGTACGCGGCCCAGACGGAACAACCGGAGATCGTGGGCGAACGCCGCAGTCTCATCACCGAACGCGCGGATGCCAAGCATGCGCTGGAGGAGCTGTACGACCGGGAGGAAGCCGGCGATTATGACGACCCCGTCGGACGGCGCCGGTTCCGCGAGCGCAGGGAACGGCTCCTCGGTCGGATGGAGCGGGCGGAGACCCGTCTCGCCGAGTTGGAGGAAGCGGCGACGCCAACGCTCCCGATCCACCTGTGGCTTCCCTTGGGCGCGGGGGACGTAGACCCAGTGGGCGAGGGCTCGTGGTGGGAGGCGGCGACAACACAGGAGCGCCGGGACTTCGTCAAGTTGTTCGTGCGCCAGGTGACGGTCACCAAGGCATCCGGCGCGGGAAGGTCGACGCCCGTCGAGAAGCGGGCGACGGTCGAGTTCGTACGACCGGAACAGAGCGAGGGCGATGCCGCAGCGGCCGACGATTCATGGCAGAAGGAGGCATTCGTAGAAGCGATCTGACACGCCACTGAACCGAGGTGAGCGAGGGAATATACACCCACATCGCCGGTTGGGCTAACCGCCGATTCTCCGGACAATTGATGGTGTCCTCGGGGCCCCGGGCAGCCGCGTTGCTGCTCAGGCGCTCCTGCGCCCCCATCCATCAGGAGCCGTTTCTTGCACAACCCCTCGCCCGGTCCTGCCGCCACTTCGCCGACCGACGGTGATTGTTCCGGTCAGAGCCGACGGCACGGCAAAACCGCAACAAATGAATGCACCCACCCGCGCATCACTCGCCGCCAGCGACTCGGCACTCCTCGTACGTACTCACTGTCCAGGGCATCCGAGCCGGTCGTCGGTGACTGCGACTTTGGCCACGTCGTCGACGGCAAGCTGCTCGCCCGGCCGGTCTGGCGCCTACTCACGGTGTCGCCGCAGGTGGCGGAGAGCATCGCAAGCACGCTCGGAGCCGAGCCGCAGCGGCGATCGGCCAACGGCTCCGAGCAACTCGAAGTTGTAGCCGAGAAGGCCAGCCTCCGAGTCGTCATCGAGAATCCAGGCAGGCTGACGGCGCAGATGAAGCTGTGGGACTCCCGCGGCCTGGCGCACCACTGCGACGGGCGTGTGTTCCTCTCCCCGGAAGCTGACGCAGGTCACCCCTGCGGGTGCCCACCCGGCATGACCGAGCGCAGGGCACGGGCCAGGCACGGCCAGGGGCCGCAGCCAGTCACAACTCTTCTGTTCCGCCTGGCCGGATGCCCTGGCCTCGGCTCGTTCCGCTTCAGGTCCTCCTCCTGGCGCTTCGCCGAGACGGTGGAGGGGATACGCACTCAACTGGCCTCAGTGAGTGCCCCTGCCCTCTGCGACCTCGCGATCCGAACGGTTGAGTTCACCGCCCAAAACGGCCGCCAGGTCAGTTACCACAAGCCCGTCGTGAAGGTGCTCGGTCCCTGGGCGCCCAGCACTGCGATGGCTCTCGCCGCCTGAATCACGCAGCGAACGAAGCCAGCCCCGTGTAGCGGGCTCCTGCCTACGCGCAACCCAGGAGCACCACGGAGGACCGGCTTCCCCAACCCGCAGAACATCACGAAGGCCAGCTGGCCACCGCTCGGCATTCCCGGCCAACTCGCCACCCCCGCCGCATCGCCCGCAGATGGGACCCCAGCGACGCTCCCCCCTTCACCTCGCTGCCCGAGCGAGCGCTATTCATGGCCGACCTGCGGGCACGGATCAAGCGGTACATGGCGATGGCGAGCGACTACGCCGTCGTGGCCGTGACGCAGTGGGGCGCAGCGACGACAGTGCCGATAGGCCCCACTCAGTTCACCAACCTCAGCTCCGCCTCGGCTCCACATTGGCCGCAGGACACCACCAACGTGCCACCTACAATCCCATCCGAGAAGGAACCCGCCCTGAAGATCCACCCCACCGCCAGCATGTTCCCGACGCTCAGCAAGGACGAGCTGCACGACCTCGCCGAGTCCATCAAGACCGACGGCCAGCACAAGCCGATCGTCCTCGACGCCGACGGCGTCCTCCTCGACGGCCGCAACCGTCTCGCCGCCTGCGAGATCGCCGGCGTCGAGCCCCGCTTCACCACCTACACCGGCGACGACCCCACGGGAGTGATCCTCTCCCACAACCTGTACCGCCGGCACATCAGCAAAGGCCAGCAGGCGATGATCATCGCGATGGCCCGTTCCTTTTCGGAACACCCGCTGCGGCAGCAGGCCAAGCTCCACAGCATCAGCCTGACCCGTATCTCCAACGCGGCCACGGTCCTCCAGCACGCCCGCGACCTCGCCGAGCAGGTACGTGTCGGCACCCTCGGCCTCGATGCCGCCTACAGCACCGCTCTTGAGAACAAGGCCCGCGCCGCCGCGATCCAGGCCCAGCACGAGCGCCTGCGCGAGCACGCTCCCGACCTCGCCGAACAGGTCACCGAGGGCCAGCTCACTCTCGACGACGCCACGGCGGCACTCGACCAGCGGCAACACGAGGAACAGCTCCAGCAGTCCGTGAAGCACGCCGACGCTCTCCGTCTCGCCGACGGCGACCCCGCCCCGCCTCTGGTTCAGCTCGTCGAACAGGGAGAGATCACCTGGAGCGAGGCCCACGAGCGTGCCGAACAGTTCCTCGCCCACCGGCGGGACGCCATCCACCAAGCGCAGCAGGCCCTCCGGGCGATCGCCGAGAACTGGGCCGCCGTCCAACACCTCGCCACCCGACCGAACACCCCTTACGCCCGGGACGTCCTCGGCGGCCTCGCACCCGAGGCCCGCTTCCTCGCCCTGAGCCTGACCACCCTGGTCTGACTCAGCACCTCCCCTCGGGCCAGACCTAGAAGGCCGCCCCAGGGGGCGAGTACCGCAGCATGACGGGCCGGATGTGCCGTCGCCGCCGGGCACTGTGCGACGGCGTGGCGGGCGGTCCCCGCAGCCCTGGGGCTACCGGTAGTCCGGAGCGGCTTCCGGACTACCAGAGGGCCGAAGGCCATGACACGGCTGGCCGACTGATGGTGGGAGAGAAGGTGTTCGGTGCGGAGGAATTCGCTGGTGCGGCGGCTGTATTCCTATGGGGCCTTTTCCAGAGAGCGTGCTGCCATGACTCCGCTTGTGGCGGGCATTCGCCGGTTTCGGTAACCGGGGATCGTCGACTATGTTCCGCCCTGCACGGACGGCTGGCGGGGCTTGTCTCCACTCCCGGTCCGGTGTCGCACGGCCTCACACCGACACCCTGCCGATGACCTCCTGACGTGGGGTGTTGCGTTGTGGCTTCGCCACTCGCAGGACGTCAACGGCTCGCCGAAACGATCCTTCTGGCTCCGCGTGCTGGACGATTGATTTCGGCAACCGGGGATCTGGTCTTATGGTTTTGGCATTGCCGCGCAGGACGCGTTCTCCGTCAGCTGTCTGATTTCCAGGCGGGAATGCTGGACTTGTGCGGCATCGGTGTGGCTGTCTTGGCTATGCGCCCCGGACACCGACTCCGGGGCATGGGCCCCGACCTGCCAACGCTGGGCCCAAGAGACCCATCTGCGCACGGCCCCGTCCCTCCCCGAGCCCTCCGGGCAGGGCACCCCGTGTACCCCTTCCCCGCGCACCGCCCGACGAGGGCTCAACGCACCTCCCCTCTGACCTAGGAGCCCCCGCCCCATGAGCCACGACGCCCGCGAATGGGTGTGGAACCACAGCCGCAGCAAAGGCACCGCCCGCATGGTGCTCGCCCTGATCGCCGACCGGTGCCCAGACCGGCGGTGCGTCGCGTACGCGTCCGTGGCCACCCTCGTGAAGCGCGCGAACGCCTCCCGCACAGCCGTGCGCGACGCGCTGGCCAAGCTGATCTCCAGCGGAGAGCTGGTACAGATCGCCGGCCGCAGGGGGCCACGGGGAGAGACGTACTACCACCTCCCGGCCGCTGCTCGGTTCCTCACCGAACAGGCCACCGAGGGGAGCCAGGAACCGACCCTCCCGGGGGGCCGGAATCCAGCCCAAGGGGGGCCGGAATCCGACCCTGTCGACACCTTCGACGGGGGACCGGAATCCGACCCCCCAGC
Source organism: Streptomyces roseochromogenus subsp. oscitans DS 12.976 (assembly GCF_000497445.1). NCBI lineage: Bacteria > Bacillati > Actinomycetota > Actinomycetes > Kitasatosporales > Streptomycetaceae > Streptomyces > Streptomyces roseochromogenus. The sequence continues at coordinate 4,541,696 of NZ_CM002285.1, forward strand.
ACAGAATCTGACCCCTGGGGGGTACGGATTCAGACCCTCAGGGGGCACGGATTCCGACCCCCAGAACAGAAGTGAACCGAAGGTGAACGGTAGTAACAGCAGCAGCTCTACCCCGCTCATCCCTGCCACCGACTGGAGGATCGACGATGACGCCCGAGCCTGGCTGCAGCACCACGGCCACCTCGACCGACTCGGCGAGCACGCCCTGCGCGCCGCCGACGAGAAGTGGCGCACCTACCGGGCCACGTGGGCTCCCCGTACTGCCGCCGCCTGGGGTGCCGACTGGCGCGCGTGGATCGCCCGCGAGCGCACCCCCACCGCCGGACGCCCGAACCTCTACGCCCTACCCGGCGGCACCCCCGCCCCGCCCCCTGGCATGACCCGCGCCGACGCGCACATGGCCGCCCTGCTCGCCGCCCTCGACGAACCGACCGGAACGGAGTAACCACCCCTGGAGCGCAACGAAGCCGCCGCCGTCCTCGCCTACATCGGCCGCCTCGACCCCCGCACCATCCGCACCGACACGGGCGAAGCCCGTGACCAGATCGCCCAGTGGCACGAGCTGCTCGGCGACGTGCCCTTCGCCACCGACCACGGCTGGGACGTCCGTGAGGTGATACGGGCCCACGTCCTCGACTGCCCGTATCCGATCCTGCCCGTGGACGTCGCCCGCAAGTGGCGCATCTACCGTCGCGATCGGCTGCAGAGGCACACCGACCCCACACCGTCCGCGAACCCGGACAACCCTGACGCCTGGCGAGCCGAACTGCTCGCCACCCGGCACGCAGTCGCTGCCGGTGCGGCCGCACCCTCGACGCACCGGCAGCTCACCAACGGCGGTCCGCACCCCGACATCGAGGCCCGCTTGCGGACCATCGGATCGTGCATCCCGCCAGCCGCACGCGCCGAGCTCGCCCGCTACCGGCCGGCCCGAGCCGCACGCGAGGCCGCAGTCGCCGCAGGACATACCGACGCCCTCAGCGTCCCGTGTCAGTGGTGCTACGCGGGTGAGGGTGAACCCTGCCGCAGCCGACGCGTAGGCCCCGACGGACGTGCCCGAGGCAAAGCACCCCGCGCTACCCCGCACCCGACCCGCGTGGACCTCGCCGCTGCGAAGCCTGCCCGGCGTGCGGCCGCCTGATCCGCATCTCCCTGCCGCTCTTCTTCCTTCACACCCGCTCCGCCCTTCGGCACCGTGCGCGCCTTGGCCAGCCCGGTGATGGCGGACCCGGCTCTGGGTGTCTCCCGGGCCACCGCCCCTCCAATACCCCCTCCCATCCACCTGGAGAACTCCCATACTCACCACCCCACGCCTGCCCACCCACCTTTTCGCACGGCCGTACCGGAGTCGTGCACGTCGCCCCGAGGGGGAGCCGCTGATGCCCAAGTACGCTCCCGAGAGGTTTGTGCTCATCACGGCGGTTGCCGTCGTGGCCGCCCTCACCGCCGGCGGTTTCTGGCTGTCGTACGCGCATCTCGCCGAGGTCGCAGGAGCACATGGGCTGGGTGGCTCGCCCGCTCGCCGCTGGGTCTGGCCCGCGACCCTGTACGCATGCGTTGTCGCAGGCGAGTTGCTGATGCTCCGGGCGGGCCTGCGCCGGGTCACCGACGGCTGGGCCATCGCGCTGACCGCCATCGGGTCGGTCGGATCCATCGCGCTCAGCGTGGTCGGGGTCAGCGGTGCGGGCCACGCCAGCAGCGTGCCCCTGCTCGACCAGATCGTCGCCGCGGTGCCCCCGACCGCCGCGCTGCTGGCCTTCGGCGTCTTCATGCGTCAGATCCACCAGCTCGGTGACCGGACCGCCGACCGCCGAGAACCCATCTTGGATCGGCCGTCGGAGCCACCGGCCGCTTCTTGCACCTGTCCCGGCGATCTGCCGGCCGCCGCTTCGCAGACAGCACGGGCGTCGGATTCCGGTGCCCGTCCGCGTGCCGTCAACCAGGCCCCTACGGCACGCGAACGCGAACCGGAGGACAGCCACACCCATAGCGGGGACCCGCACCGCTCATCCGAGCCTGCGCCAGAACCTAAGCAGGTGTCGACTCCTCGACGCGCCGAGCAACCTCCAAACGCTTCGATCGACGAACTGCTGGCCATCGCCCGCCTCGTGGTAGCGCGGATAGGCGATGTCGAGGACACCGAGATCGCACGGGAGATCCGGGAGGTTCGCGGCCTGAAGGTCGCTGACGATCAATTGCAGAAGGTCATCGAGCTGGTGGAGGACGAGCAAGACGCGCTGTGGGACGCCGTCGACGAGATCGGCTGAGGCTGGCCGCCGGAGGTACGAAAACCACCTCGGCACTTCCGTCGGACCCACGTCTCCCCTACTGCGCCCGTGCGCGTGCCCTGGCGCATCTACACGGCGCCGAATAGCGCTGGCAGCGTACGCCCGCCACCGAGAGGCCCCTTTTAGAAGGGGGTCGCGTGAACGCTCCTTACTCCTGCACCACACGCCCCATCGCACCCCCTGGAGAGACCTGACTTGCCCTCCCCTGCCCCGATAGCCTCGGTTGCCGAACACAGCAGTGCTTCGCTTCTGCCGGGGTGGGCGGCCTCCCCCGCGATGACCGTGACGCTCCTTGTCCTGCTTGTGCTGTTCGCCCTGTTCGCCGGGTGGACGGTTCGTCAGCAGCGCCGCCGGCCGTCCGGCGCCAACCGCCGGCGCGGGGCCATCGCAGTGCCCGTCGCGGCCATGGCCGCGATCGGCTGCACCGCCTACAGCGCGGACACCAGCTGGCGGTTCGCCGCCGACTACCTCGACATGGGCGGCACCGCCGAGCGTGTCGCGATGTTCGGTGCCGCCGAGCTCGCGCTGTTCGCCACCGCGCTGATGGCGCGCCAGAACCTCAACGGCCCGAAGCAGGCACCGGGAACGCCCGGAACCCTCACCTGGGTCATCACCTCGGTCCAGGTTCTGCCCGCCTACGCCGAGTCCGGGCTGGTCGGCGGCACCGTACGCGCCTTCGTCGGCCCGGTCCTGGCCGCGATCCTCTGGCACCTGGCCATGGGCATCGAACTGCGCCACCGCACCCCTGATGCCGCCTCGCGCAGCCTGGCCGCCGTCCTCGTCCGCCAGGCACGCGAACGCCTGCTCGCCCGCCTCGGCATCGCCGACCAGGACGCCGACGCCGCCCGCCTCATCCGCGAGCGCGCACTGGCCGAAGCCGTCGCCCTGATCCTGCGCGCCGAGTCGGTGGCCGACAAGAAGCGCGGCAAGCGGCGGCGACGGCGCCTGACGGAGCGACTGCACCAGGCTCTGGAGCGGGCCGATGTCGATGGCGATCCGCTCCAGGACGAGCTGCTGCTGCGCAAGCTCGCCACGCGCAGGCAGGCCCTCGGCCTCGCCTCCCTCACACTGCCGCCGCGCTGGCAGGCCCCGGCCTCGTACACCGCCCACGAATCCGGGCACAGTCGCCCGGGCTCCGCCCGCCGGGAGTCAGTGCCGCGGGCAGAGGACGCTGCCCGCCCGCACCCATCAGATCCGGGCGACGGCGAGGTGCCTCCGGCTGCCCGCCCGCGGCCTGCCCGTCCGGAGCCAGGACTGCTCGCGCGGGCAGAGACCGAAGACAGCCCGACGCTCACGGGCAACGCCTCGGGCAGCGTTCCGGGCAGGCGCGAGCGGAAACCGGCTGCCCGGAAGAAACGCGACGACGGCAAACCCCGCGCCTCCGACGAGGCCATCCTCGCGTACACCCGCCGCATGTACGAGGAAACCGGCAGTGTCGGACGCGACCGGGTGGAGGACGCCCTGCGCGCCGATGACTACACCGTCTCCAGCGACGACGTCGGATGCGTCGTCCGCGCATTCAAGGCCCAGCTCAGGGCCGAGGCCAGCGATTCACACCGCTGATCCCCGCAGCACCAGCACTCCCGACCACCCCGGCACGAAAGGCCCCATGCACACCCCACACCATCAAGACCCCACCACCCACGAAAACTCTCTGCTGACCACCCCTGCCCCAGGCGGAGCAAGCAATGGCGTCGGACCGTCCATGGGTCGGTCCGACGCGAACTCCTCCGCCCTGGGGGTGGCGGAGGAGGGACTCCGGCACGAGGGCGTGCCGGAGCTGGAGGGGGTGGGTGGCGCTGTTGACGCCGGGCAGCTGTCGTCTGCCGTTGTGCGTGCCGGCGATGAAGCCGCGCTCTACCGTGTCGCCCGCCGCCGCGCAGCCAGCGGCGACGGCCAGCGCAAGGAGCGTGTCGATGCCCGCTACAGCGGCGAGGAGAAAGCGAAGATCCTGGCCAGGGCGAAGTCGTTGCACATCACCGGCGCGCACCTGGTCGGCGCGGTCGTCATGGCCTTCGTCAACGGCGAGGAACACCTGCCTGACCAGCGCACGGCCTACGACGACGTGATCGACGAGTTCGCCGCCCTGCGCACCCAGATCGCCCGGATCGGCAACAACGTCAACCAGATCGCCCGCCGCCTCAACTCCGACGGCGATCCGCACCCTGTGGACGCCGCGATACTCAACCGGTCTGAGCGCCTGCTCGCCACCGTCCGGGACTCGGTCAAGGCCGTGGACGAGGCCGCGTTCCGGGCCGCCGAGCAGAGGGCGGGCCGGGCGTGATCGCGAACATCGTCAAGCCGGGCAGCAACACACGCGGTGTGCTGATCTACCTGTTCGATAAGGGCCGTGCCAACGAGCACACCGACCAGCACATCGTCGCCTCCTGGGACGGCTTCGCCCCGGACCCTGGCCCGAAGGGCAGCCCTGGCCACGAGCAGCGGATGGACCAGCTCGTCCAGGCACTCGACCTGCGGGTGAAGCAGGCCGGTGACCAGGCTCCGGAGGGACACGTGTGGCACTGCTCGCTGCGCGCCGCGCCCGGGGACCGCGCCCTGACCGACGACGAGTGGGCCACCATCGCCCGCCGCATCCTGGCCGCCACCGGCATCGCCCCCGTCGGCGATCCGGACGGCTGCCGCTGGATCGCCGTGCGCCACGCGGACGACCACATCCACATCGTCGCCACGAAAATGCGCGGGGACCTGCGCCCTCCGCGCAACTGGAACGACTACCACCGCGCCATGACCGAACTCACCAGGATCGAGAACGACTTCGGCCTCCATCAGGTCGACCGTGATCGTGACGCCTGGCCCGCAGCCAAGCGCCCCACCCGGGCGGAGACGGAGAAGGCCGCCCGCAACGGACACCCCCGTGCCGTACGCGAACAGCTGCGCCTGACGGTGCGCACCGCGCTCTCCCACGCCCACAGCGTGGAGGAGTTCCTGGGCCTGCTCGCCGATGCGGGCCTGCAGGTCGAAACCCGCACCCTGCCCTCCGGCGACCTGAACGGCTACAAGGTCGCCCTGCCCGGCGACACCACCGACGGCAAACCCATCTGGTACTCCGGCACCGCTCTCGCCACCGACCTGTCCCTGCCCAAGATCCAAGAACGCCTGGCCGCCACCGAACCCACCGAACCGACTGCCCCGCAGCCGGCAGGCCGGCCCCGGCCGAACCCGTGGCACCAGGCCACCGCCGCCATCGAGCGCATCCCCCACCACCTCACCCAGGACGACCCCGCGCCGGCCTCAGCGCACCTGGTGGCGTTCGGGGAGATCCTCTACGCCCTGCCCGCCCTCGCCCCCGCCCACATCCGCGCCGAGCTGCGCAAGGCGGCCTTCGCGTTCGAGTACGCAGTCAACACCCGTGCCCACGTGGACCACCAGCACGCCCGCGCGCTGCGCGGCGCGTGCAAGACCCTGAGCACCCACCCCGCCGACGACGGCCTCATCGCGATGCTCGTGGACGCCGCGATCCTCACCGTCATCGCCGTGCGCCGCCACAGCGCTCTGCGCCACCACGACCAGCAGGTCGCCGCAGCCCAGCAGACCCTGCTCCACCTCCAGGCCGCCTACGGACAGGCCGCGCCGGCCCCTCTGGCACGACTCGCCGCGCGCAAGCCTCCCGCCGACACCGCACGCCGCTACGCCGAGCACCTGCGCAAGGCTGTGCCCGCCCACGCCGAACAGATCCTCGACGAGCCCGCCTGGGACGCACTGACGGCCGCACTCGCCAACGCCCAACGCAAGGGCCACAATCCCGCCGACCTGCTCCAACAAGCAGCCGGGCAACGCCCGCTGGACGATGCCCACTCACCGGCACAAGTCCTCACCTGGCGCATCCAGCGCCTTGGTGAACGCCACGCACCCAGCCCCCACGCCCGTGCCGCGCAAGCCCACAGTGCCGTACAGCGCCCCGGTCCTACGGTCCATCCGGCAGCGACCGTCCCTGCTCCAAAGGCGTCGCCCGCACGGCGACGGTGAGCAGTCCCGCGTAGGCGCTGGGGGTGAGCAGTTCGACCGGCAGCCCTCGCACGGCGCTTCAAACGGACCTCGCAGCGGCTCCTGACGCCCCACACCACTCGCCCCAGCACGAAGGCCCTTCGCCCTCCTAGCCCATGCATCCCCGGACCAAGGCACACCCCATGCCCCGAGCACCACCCGCCGACACCGTGCCGAACCACTCGCCAGCACCAGCCGATCGCGCGACACTGCCACCTCCATCAGCGACGTCCTCGTCTGGCGCCTGCGCCGCAGCGCCCACCTGCCCACCTGCCCGCCGCCCCACAAAACCCCCACGGCACACCCACCCCAGACAAGCACCGCGCCCCGGCGCGCACCGCACAACCCGCGAACCGGGCAGCGAACGCCACCGCCCGTCGGCACTGACTGGACGAGCGCAGGCGGAAGGTAGCCGACGATCCCCGGTTACCGAAACCGGGGATTCTCCGGAGCATTTGGTGTCCAGACACCCCACGCCACGCTCCCCGGTCCGTCGCACCACCGCAGTCGGACCCGCGTCACGCCCACCGCCGGCCCGCGTCCGACAGACACCCCGACGCGAGGGCTCTCGCCCTCGCAGCCAACACCGTCCCGACCAAGGCACCCGCACGTCATGCCACGAGCACCACCAGCCAGCGCACTCCCCCTGCACCGCTCACCAGCACAAACCCATCAGGAATCACCCGTGCCCCACTCCTCCGTTCGCCCCGAAGTCATCCTCCTCATCACCAAGGTGGACTTCAGCCGTCGCGACGACCTGACGCGCCCGTACCACCGTGACGGACGTCCGTTCACCCATGCCGAGCATGCCCTGCTGATCACCTGCACCCCGGAAGAGGTTGCCGCCGCGAAGACGCAGTCACGGCTGGAAGCCGAATGGCAGCGTGAACTCGGCGCGATGCAGGACGCCTTCTTCGACCTGCTCATGAAGTACTTCGCCAAGCTCCCCAAGGGATCCATGGTCAGCGATGCCGTCGCCATCATGACCGACGAGGACTACGCGGAGTTCGAACGCCTGGCCGAGATCGTCACGGCGGAAGACACCCTCGAATACCGCGCCCTACACGAAGACAACTGACTGGTCCACACCAACGGCGGCCCACAAAGTGGGCCGCCGTTGCGACAGGAATTAAGACGGTCCTATGTGGTGAGGCGGAGCAGTCGCTTGAAGCACCACAGGGCTGCGGCGAGGCCGAGCAAGGCGAGGTAGTTGCGGGAGGGGCGCTCGTAACGGGGGCTGAGGCGGCGGTAGCCGGACAGCCACGAGACCGTCCGCTCGATCACCCACCTGCGGCGACCCAACCGTTCGCTGTACTCGACGCCTTTGCGGGCGATGCACACGCCGATGCGCTTGCCTCGTAACCATTTCCGCAGATGCGGGATGGCATATGCCTTGTCTGCACGCAGGCGCTGAGGCTTGAAGTGGCGGCCGCGGTGGGGCCGTGTCTCGTTTGGTGACCCTCGGCCATGGGCCTCAGCGCTTCGCCTTCATGGGTGTTGGCGGCCGAGACGCCGACGAGAAGGGGCAGTCCGTTCGCGTCCGACAGGACGTGCACCTTGGAACCCGGCTTATCCCGGTCCACGGGGCTCGGACCTGTGACTTCGCCCCCCTTTTAGCCCGCACGTGAGCGGAGTCGAGGACCACGCGCGAGACGTCGATGAGGCCGGCGTCATCGAGTCGGTGCAGCACCGCCTCATGAAGCCGACCCCACACCCCGGCCCGCGACCAGATCAGGAACCGGCGGTGCGCGGCCGACTTCGATATTCCGAAATACGGCGGCAGAGCCCGCCAGGCACAACCGCTGACCAGCACGTAGATGATCGCCGTGAACAGCTTCTCATCAGGCGTGTCCTGCGTTCCGCCACCCTGTGGCCGCATCACCGAGTGCGGGATCAACAGCTCGGCGATCTCCCACAGCCCGTCCGGAACAATCCAACCTCACGTACCCCGCCCCATGCGAGGCCCAACAAGCCCCCACCACATAGGGCCGTCTTACGAGGTGGCCCTATTGTCGCGGGTGACGGCATCGGCAACAGATTCCTGATCGACATAGCGGTGCCCCGCGTGAACTGCGCGGATGGCCCGGATGAGCCTCTGCCCTGGTGCCTCCTTCAGGAGCATGGCTTGAGCTCCGGCCGCCAGGGCGTCCGACAGCGAAGCACCCTCACTGGAGCCGAGAATCACTACCGCACAACTAGGGACTTGAGCACGCAGTTCCGTGGCTAAGGCCAACTCGTCGCACCCCGGCAGCGGAGAGGTGAGCACGGTGACGTCCGGAGCGTGCAGTTGCGCTAGCCCCAAGACCTCGGCTCCGGAGGCGACCTCAGCCACGATGTCTAAGTCATCCTCCAAGGCGAGTAGCTGGGATCGCATCTTACGAAAGGTGTGATCCGCGTCGGCCAGCAGCACCCGAATCGGAGGAGTTTTGCCCAAACTCACGTTGAGCCCCCTTCAAACGTATCTTTAGGCCGCCAGTCTAACGAGGCTCGTGCATTGGCGGTGAGGTAGCGAGCAGTCGGAGCCGGAGCCAAACACCAGTTGGTGTGCGTCGGCAGCGGCTCTTACTGGCTCCAACAAGAGTTGCTGATCACGTGGCTGATGGCTTTTCTGGTCGGTGGTCTCGGTATAGGGAAGAGACCAGCCGCAGCATGCTCCGACCCTGTCAAACTGTCCTAACAGGAGCCTCCCCCACATCGATGCCCGGGCTACACCCGCCCTGACCTGCGAGATCAGTTTGGAGGAGACTCATCAGTTGGTCTCCCCATCTCTCTTCTTGGGGGATAGATCCGGCGAAGTGCGCAGGGCATGGTGGCGGCGGAGTGCAGAGAGGGCGGCGAAATACCCGCACATGCCGTGGACGCCGGGGCCGGGGGGAGTGGAAGCCGAGCAAAGGTACACGCGCGGCAGTGGTGTGGTGTACGGGTCCCAGCGGGGCGTCGGTCGGGCCAGCGACTGACGGAGCGTCAAGGCGCCAGCGGCGATGTCTCCGCCGACGTAGTTCGGGTTGTACTCCTCGTACTGGGCGGCAGAGAGGCCGCGGGCGGCGATGACGGTATCGGTGAAGCCGGGGGCATAGTCCTCGATGCGCCGCCGGATCAGGTCGACGGGGTCGCGCGTGTCCCCGTGAGGCACGTGGGCATAGGCCCATACCGGTCTCTTGTGCCCGCAGGCGCGAGACGGGTCGGTGACTGCCGGGTCGACGACGAGCACGAAGGGGGCGTCGGCTCGGCGGCTCGCTGCAGTGGCGGTCTCCTGACGGAGGATGTCAGCGCGTGTCCCACCCAGGTGCACGGTGCCGGCCTTGCCGACGAGGGGGTTGGCCCAGGGAATCGGAGCGTTGACGAGAAAGTCAGCCTTGGCTGCACCAGGGCCGTACGCGTAGGACCTCAAGGCGTTGCGGTAGCGGGCGGGCAGTGTGTGCCGGGGCCCGGCCATATCGAGGAAGGCTTTAGGAGCAATGTCCAGCATGACGATAGGGAAGGCGCTGAGCTCGGTGAGGTCCTTGATGGGGTGGCCGGTGTGTATGGCACCGCCGTGTGCGGTGATGTCCGCGGCCATGGCGTCGGCTATGCGGGTACTGCCTCCCTGAGGCAGGGGCCAGCCGCTGCTGTGCGCAAGATGCCCGAGCAGTAGGGCGACCGCTGTTGAGGTCAGCGATGGCAGTTTGCCCACGGCGTGGGCGGCAACTCCGGTCAGCAAGGCCCGCGCCCGTTCGGTGGTGAAGGGAGTACGGGAGGTGGAGTGGGCTAGAACGCGTTGTGCCAGCAGCAGTGGTGTCGCCAGGCTGCGCGGCAGGGAGCGCTGAGGGGAGAGGAAGAGGCCAACGACCTCAGTGGAGCGGTTGGTCAGGGGCGCCATGAGCTTCATCCAACGTGGTCCGTCCGGGCCGAGGTGGCTGGCGGTGTGGTAGATGCTGCGCCAGGCAACGGCCGCTGTGCCGTTGGACAGAGGGTGGGCGTAGGGCATGTCGGGCTGCAGCAGTGGGACCCCACGGGCGGGCAGTTCGAACTGCCGAAAGAACGCGGAGGCGGCGGCCATCGGGTGGACGGCAGAGCAGATGTCGTGCGTCACGTCGCGGTCAAACAGCGGCGTGCTGCGGAGACCGCCTCCAATGGTGTCAGCCTTCTCGAAAAGCGTGACACTAAGTCCGGCGCGGGCGAGGGTGATGGCGGCAGCTAGGCCGTTGGGACCGGTGCCCACGATTGCAGCATCAGTCATGGACCGCTCCCGCAGAGGTGAGCTGCTGGCTGGCCAAGTGCCGGTAGGTGGCGTTGTGCTCCATCAGCTCCGTGTGGGTGCCTGTTGCTCGCAGGCAGCCGTCTTCGATGACCAGGATTCGGTCGGCTCCGATGGTGGTGGAGATACGGTGCGCGATGACCAGGATCTGGCAGCGGGTGCCGATATCGGTGGTGGCCTTGCACAGCGCCGCTTCGGAGTTGGAGTCCAGATTCGCGGTGGCTTCGTCGAGTAGGAGGACATCGGGCTGGGGCAGCAACGCGCGGGCGATGGCCAGGAGCTGTCGCTGTCCATCGGACAGGCCGATACCGTCCTCGCCGAGTTCGGTATCCAGCCCCTGTGGAAGGCCTGCAATGACCTCGGCGAGGTGAGCGGCTTCCACAACGTCGAGGATCTCGCTCTGTGGAGCATGGGGCCAGGCGTAGGTGAGGTTCTCGCGAACCGTTCTGCGCATCAGGGGTGCGTCCTGTTCCACCAGGCCATACGGGCGCGTAGGTCACTGAGGGGCATGGTCGTGGTGTCCATTTACCTGGACGCGGATTCCTTGGGAATGACGCGGTCGTATCAGGGCGCGAACTGGAGGCCGTAGCCAATGTCAGGGACAGTGCTGGTCATGGCGGGTCATGAATCCGAACTGGCCTGTGCGACTTCCGCGGACACCTTGATGAACGGTGAGGCGAGCAGATATTCAGGGGTTTGCGAGGTGTCATAGCCGCTATACTTGACGATCAGGATCTGAAATCCAGAGAGTTGCGACCATACAGGGTCGTTCTCTTTGATGCTGCGGACTACGAATCCGCGAAGTAGGCCAAACTCAACCCTTTCCGTCGGATCGATCTCATTTCCGCTGGCGGCAAGCAGGTTGTGACAGATGTCGAAGACTGCTTTCTCTGCGCGCCTGTTTGGGAACCAAATAGCATGGCTCCAGGAGCGCGGAGTGATGGACGACGCCTGCTTCCATTCCGACTGCTCTCCCGACGTTGTCAGGGTACGGTAGAGAATGTGAAAGTCATGGCGAGCTGGAGTGGGAGCAAAGAACCGCCAGTTGGGGATCAAGCTCCCGATAAATCCCAGAGACCGAAGGCGGTCAAAGACGCGATTAGGGTGTTGGCTTAGGAAGGTGGCAACCAGCCACCCGGCAAGAGCTATCTCGACACCGCGTGTAACCAGCGCGGATCTATCCGACGAGACATGAGAAACCTTAGATATGCTAGGTGTCATGACGCTTTCCTTGCTTTATCCTGGTCTGCTTCGAGACTCTCACCGAACTGTCTGATCAGGTTGAATACTTCCTTACGCAAGAGCAGCTCATCATGCCCTGCTCTCTCAACAACGTGCATTTCGGAACGGGGTGCTGCGGCAACCAGTTCACTGTATAGTTCGGCCACGGAATTGTCCGTCGAACGGGTGCGATCAGCTGCCACAAGACAGGTAGGCACGCCGATCTTCGGGAGATCCCCATTATATCTGAGGAATTCTTCCCGAGTAGCCCTCCATTCTCTCTTCGCCGCCTCCCAAAGTTTCCAGTCCCGATACTGATCCTGAAATAGACCTTGTAGATCCGCGGGAAATTGCTTCAGTCGCAATGGTATTTCAAGCAACCCTCCAAATCCCAAGCGAAGCGAGGAGGGCATGAGGGTAAGACTGAAGGAAACATGCTCGGCTCCCTTGGCCTGAGCGGGAGAACGCAGCAGCTCGCCAGGGTGGCTCGGATCCAGCAAGCAAAGACCTCGAACGAGGTCGCGCATTTCCTCTGCCGCGCGCAGTGCCAGATACCCGCCAAGCGAGTGGCCGACGATCACCACTGGACGATTACCGCAGGCGTCGCGGATGAGATCCTCCAAGTCCAGCACAGCGGATCGCAGAGTGAACGGCTCCTTATCGCGGAACTCGCTGCGTCCATAGCCGGCCCGGCTGTAGACGAGAGTCGGATAACTCAAACCGAGATTCAACTCAGCCCAATACCAGTACTCCGCCGTCGCAGCCATCCCGGTTTCAAAGACCAGGACTGGAGTATCAGAGGAAACCCCAGCCGACTCCGTAAATCGGTAGGCAAGAATGTTTCCTCTACTCGTCTCGAACAGTGATTCGTTACCGCGGCCGCGCATGACTCTGCGGTGGCGCAGGGCCTGGGCGGCAACTCCAGTCATGGCAAGTCCGGCCAGCAATCCTGCAAACGCACGGGGGAGGGCATCGTGACGACTGGTCATGAAGCCCTCCCTGATACCAGGGCGGCCGGTAGCCCGGAGCTGCGCTGTACTGCGTAGAGGACTGCGGGATAGGTGGACGTGAAAGCCCACACGAAACGACCGAGCCCCATCACTCGAGCGTTGACCAGGTGAAACGTCCCGAGCGCGACGAGCATCAGAGGGGCCGGCCTTCCCTTGGCGAGAAATACGGCGGGGAAGGCGCACTCCAGGGCCAGCACGGTATGGGCCGTCAGTTTAGTTAGAGTGGGGTGACGTTGTGCCATTTGATAGGCCCTTTGCTCGCCAAAGGACTCGGTCCGCAGGATGCCGGGCACGGCATCACCTGACCGCCATATATCGCTCGGCAGCTTGGCGTATCCGGCGGCGGCGTACGACATGGTCGACTGAAGAGCCACGTACCACAGGCACGCATCAATCAACCGGGGCTTGCCGCTCGTCCTCGCTATGGCGGCTGCGGCCTGTACATGGAAACTCAGTTGATCCGTGCCATCATTTCCGTAAAGTAGCGTCAGGTTGTTTGTCATCGACGTCAACGCCAGCGCACTGTTCGCCGCAGCCCGAAGACGTCGAGGCGTGCCCGGAACCAACAGCGATGCGGCGGCCAGCACACGTGTGGCTTGAACTATCTGAACACTACGCGGATCTGCGAGAATATCGATTGAACGGCGAAATAATGGATGTCTGGAAGCATAGAGCTCGCGCACCTTATCCCAGTGATTTAGACCGCCAGGTTGCCGGTCCCGCGCCGATGCAAGACTCTCTAAAGCATGAATGAGATGAGTAACAGCACTCGTCTGCTCCATGACGGTAAGGGCACGGCTGCGTCCGATGGAGGGCGGGGCAATCATTTTACCCATAAGGGAACTAATTCTAAGCTTCACATTTCACCATGCTTTTGCGATGGGATGCCACTAGATGGGCCGTGCCCGTGAGACACGGGCACGGCCTATTTCTCTCGGAGAAATCAACTGCGACTTTCTTGTCGACTAGGTGAGTAGATCACCAAATCGAGTGAAGCGCCGTAGCGGCTGCGACGGCGCCCACTGCTACTGCTGGGGTACACAGCACAGGGACCGTGGTCTCGTCCAGAATCTCCGATTGTGCTGACACGATTTGAAGCTCATCGAGCCGCTCATCGTTATTCACGATCGAGGTGAGGGAATCCATCCACCTACCCCCTTCCGAGTATGCTCCGATCGAACCCTTTTCGCTCAGTCCTCCGTGCAGCAGAGGAATTCCGCTACAAGCCGGCCGGACGGGTTCTTCTTAGTGGGTGAGTGCCGCCACAGCGCAGTGCACAGCCGCATGCGTCGGAACCCCAGCAACCGCCAAGGCGGTGTTTACTACGTCGCTGAGGTGGACGAACATAGCCGGTTCCAGGGGTCCATGGACACTCTCGGTGATGTTCATGGACAGAGAGCCGATTTCTTCGGAGGTGTTCACCATCTCCAGCACGGGAGACATTCTTGACCTCTTTTCCGTCGCGTCTGCACGGAAAGATTCCATGGGAAATCGACAGCGGCTCTGCGAGTCGCCAATTAAGTCGATTGCCTTCTGGTCAGGAAGGGGTTATCGACTCGGCCCGTATGGAATCCCCCGTTGATCGAAAAGACCCTAACGCGGATGTTGTGAGTGCGTCTGTGGCGTAGATCACGGCTGCTTTGGATTGGCGTGACATAGGGGCACCCGACGCCGCCGTGGCTCAGTTCTTGCAGGTGACATGCACTCCCCGGAGCCTGGCGGTCGCGCAACTCGTTACAGGATGGCCGAAACTTTGAGGGGGGGGCTGAAATATTGTTCTTGATGATCGACGATCACCAGGTGTATATAGACTGTCAACCTCGAATCTTCATTGGGTTCGACGGCAGAACGACTCGGCGGTTCGCCGTTGCGCACTTGGGTTTTCACTCGGGGACCCACTTTGGTGCCCGGCATCGAGCAGGACGGAAAGCCGCGGTACACACTGCGGATTCGGTCGCGCGCCGCGTCGCCATATATCTCTTCTCCCTCCTGGACCTTCTGGCGATGCCCATGGAGGAGGAAATCACCGGGTCCGAGGGGCGGATGCCCTCTGCGGACGGGCGTGGCCGGTGTCCGGCCGGTGACCGCGCGCGAGCAACGAGGAAGTGGAGTTGATGGCGGGAAAGCGGGAGACGAACCCGGCGGGGTCGACGAACAACCTGCGCGGTGATGTGCTGCGCGTGCTCGGGGTACTGAAGCTCGCGACCGTCGACCAGATCCAGCGGATCGCAGCCCCGCACCTGACCTACCGGCACACTGAAAAGAAGACGCCCGCCAAGCAGAAGCAGGCCCGTACCGCCTCACACCTCGGGGCGCTCTCCGATCTGCGCAAGCACGGCCTAGTGGAGAACGGCGGCCGGACCTCGGGCGGGGAGACCTTGCGCAACCTCACGCCTATGGGGCTGAAGGCTGCCTCCTACGAGCTGGGGCGGCCGGTCGGGGAGATGGGCGGCGCAGCCCGTGGTGCGGGCCGCAGCGGCGCCTCTCACCCGATGGCGGTCAACGACGCCCTGTTCGCACTGCTGCGCCCGAAGCCGGACCTGGCCCTGCTCGATGGCGAGCCGGCCGAAGCCTTCGCCGCCGCGCAGGCCGCCGTCGACGCCCCGGCCGGGCTGGGCACCATCGCCTCCTACGCGACCGAGGTGGCACTGCCCGCGACGGGAACGTGGTCCAACCCCGGCAAGGGCAGCGCCCAGGCGGACATCGTGCTCACCGCGCCCGAGGACGGGGTGCCGTTGCTGTTCGTGGAGATCGACAACTGCTTCGAGTCCGCGCAGGAACTCGCGGCGAAGATCGACAAGTACATGCGGTTCTGCCAGCGGAAGGTGAAGGACGCCGACGGCACCGAGCGGCCGATGTGGCACACCCGCTGGTGGGTGCCCGACGGCCGTCACGGCGGGCAGCCGCACCCGCCGCTGCTGCTCGTCTTCAACCGCGTCGGCCCGCGCAACCCAAACACCGTCATCGCGCAGCTGGCCGAGTTGATCCAGCGGCACTGGCAGCGTAGCGCCCACGACGACTTCCACATATATGACGGCAAGCTGCCCATCGTGGTCACCGGTATGAAGACGCTCCAGGAGCAAGGCCCGGCCGGAGCAATCTTCCGGCGCTTCGGCCGACCGGAGAACCAGACGCTCTTGGAGGCGATCGGCGACCCCGCCGCGAAGCCCCCGACGCCCGCCAACAGGCCGAGTAAGACGGTGCCCTATGTGGTGGGGGCTTGTTGGGCCTCGCATGGGGCGGGGTACGTGAGGTTGGATTGTTCCGGACGGGCTGTGGGAGATCGCCGAGCTGTTGATCCCGCACTCGGTGATGCGGCCACAGGGTGGCGGAACGCAGGACACGCCTGATGAGAAGCTGTTCACGGCGATCATCTACGTGCTGGTCAGCGGTTGTGCCTGGCGGGCTCTGCCGCCGTATTTCGGAATATCGAAGTCGGCCGCGCACACGACTTCGCCTCGTGCGGGAAGTCGAGGCTGCAGCCGACCGCGACCTCGCTGCCACGTTTCTCCAGCGCCGGACAGCCGATCACGGTCATATCGTCGTGCTGCGCCGGGGGCTGCGGCGTGCGGGTGTAGCCCTCGCCCAGGTCGCTCTCGTCCAACAGCCGCTTGGCCAGGGCGGCCGAGGACAACGGCGCGGGCACCGGGGCACTCACCGTCCGGGCGCACCGAGACGGGCACCCCGGAGGTCGGGTCGGTGGAATCAGTGCTGTCGGTTGAGCATCCCGTCAAGGCAAGGACGGCGAAGGCGCTGAGGCTGAGAACGGTTGTAGTGTGAAGGCGCATGCGAACCCCTTTGGTGGTCTGCGAAGCGGACGGGTTGACCAGGCCGGCCCTCCGGGCACCGGCAGTACGAAGGGGCGGAGGGGTTTCGGGGGTTCAGTGGCCGAGGTGGCGCAGGCCCTCTTCGAGGGTGGGATGGAACCGGTCGACGGGACCGGAGTGGCGGTTGTACCAGGCCGCGTCCAAGCGCGGTTCCTTCGTCTCGTGGCCGGCCCGGCAGCGCAGCCACACCGAGTCGTCGCGCAGGCAAAAGACGATCCAGTCCCGGTATGCGCCGCACTCGGGGCACGTACGGACCTCGCCGTCGACGACGAGGGGATGCTGCCAGCGCATCATCAGGCCAGCGACCTCTTGCCGGGACGGCACCCGAAAGTCCGGCGGCAGGAAGTCGGACGCCACCGCTTCCTCCGGAGCCGCAGCCGGTGCGCTCAGCTGGGAGGCGTCGGGCCAGGGCTGCGTGTCCTGCAGCTGCAGTAGTAGTGCGTAGCCCGCACGCTGGGCCTCACGGAAGGCGCGGTCCTCGCGAGCACGTCGAAAGAACAAGATTTTCTTCCTCTCTGTCGTCTGGCGGGCACGGGGAATGTGCCTCCGCCCGGGGAGATCGGCGATGAGCCGCACAACGGCGGCTCTATCGAGGCAGGGGTCGTCAGCTGCGGCGAACGACGGTGAGCCGGCCTCGGCGCTTTTGGGCACGGTGCGGCGAGGAACCGGGACCGGGGAGGCGAGCGAGGAGGCGAACGCGGCGACCAGGTCGTGGGGGACGCTGGCGCTGAAGCTGGCGCACCACAGATACGGAGCGCCGAGGGCGGGTTCCGCCCACGCCTGCCAGCCCACCAGGTCAGAGCACGGGTCGGCGTCCTCGATGAGCGGCGGCAGCACCTCCAGCGAGACGCTGCAGGCGAAGCCGGGATCCATGGCAGTCGTACGGGGGCGGTCCAGGTCACGGACCCAGCCGCGGGCACAGAGCGCGTTGAGGACGGTCTCGGGCCCCTCGAAACCAACGTCGGGCGCCTTACGGGCGTCGATCGCCACGAGGAGATCGGCGATCGCCTCGTACGGGACACCGGCGGTGAAGTACGCGTTCCACTCCATCATCACGGAGGCGGCATGCGAGCGGGCACTCAGCTGCCAGGAAACGGGCAGTCCGCCCAACTCCAACGGATAAGCGGCGAGGACCCATTCGGCGCCGCGCAGCCCGTCCGGGCTGACGTACAGCAGGGTGTGACGGGAGGTAAGCCACATGCGCCAGCCGAGGCTGGCCAGGGTGTCGCCGATCCGCTCGGCAAGCACACCATCGTCGCCGGCTAGGTGGCGCGGGGTGACCCAGTACACCTGGTCCGGCGAGGCAGGACGGGAGGAGTCGCTGGGGTGGTGCGGGTGCAGGGGCGCCTCCGTGGGCTTGGCGGGGTTTCCAGCAGGGCGTTGTACGTTGACATGGCTTGCCGCCGCGCACCAGTTCTTTCGGGCTCTTTCCCGTCTGCCCCCGGCGAACTTGTCCTTTGACAGCGAACCCAGTCGCGTTGTCATCCAATCGAGGCGTTTGACAGCGAACCCAGTCGTTTCGGCTTCTTTGACAGTGAATCTAGTCGTGACGGGTATGCAGGCTGGGGGTGTCGTATGTCGGTATCGGCTGGGTCGGAACGGGCGGCGCCGTACGTCGAGGTGTCGAGTGTGGTGGGCAAGCGTGAGCGTCGTCGGCGTCCGCTGTTGGACTGTGTGTCGGTCAGGTTCGAGGACGCTCGTCCGGTGCGGCCGTTTCGGTGGCCGCCGGGTGGGCGCTATTTCCCGGGCTGGTACTGGGCGGCGACGACTCGGCAGCATGTCGGTTTCGAGTCGTGGCTGGAGCGGGACCGTCTCGTGCTCATGGATTTCGATCCGGCTGTGGTGGGGGTCGCCTCCCAGCCGTTCTGGCTGCACTGGCACGACGGGACGCGTGAGCGTCGGCATGCCCCGGACTTCTTCGTGCGCCGCGCGGATGGCTCGGCCGTGGTTGTCGATGTCCGCGCCGACGACTGCATCGCACCGCGCGATGCGGAAGCGTTCGAGGTGACGCGCCGGGCCTGCGCCGAGGCCGGGTGGGGCTTTGAGCGGGTGGGGAGGCCGGAGGCGGTGCTGCTAGCGAACGTGCGGTGGCTGTCGCGTTACCGTCACCCGCGCTGCCGACAGCATCCGGTGGCGGCCCGGCTGATGGAAGTCTTCTCGCAACCGGTGCCGCTGATGGCCGGGGCCGACAGCGCCGGCGACCGGCTCGCGACGCTGCCTGTGTTGTTCCACCTTCTGTGGCGGCAGGAGTTGTCCGCCGAGGGGATGTCGGTCGAGTTGCTGGGGCCGCGCACGGTCGTGCGCCTCGCCGGTGGGGGTGCCGGATGACGGAGCAGGGGCGGCGGGTTCCACCGACAGCCCGGATCGCGGAGTACCCCAAGACGGCCGCTGACCAGGCCCGTTGGTGGGAGGGGCACATCCTGGAGGTGTTGCACGGTTTGCCGCCGGATGCTCCCCAGGGGGCGGTGCCGCGGCCGGAGTTCGACCCCAGGCTGCACTCGCTAGCCGAACGCGAGCGGGCCAAAGCGGCCGAGCTGACGGCGGCGGGCCATCGGATGACGGCCAGTGGCGTCAAGCAGCGGCGCCAGCGTTATCGCCGCGACGGGCTGGTTGGGCTGGCCGACGGCCGGACGGCCAAGCAGCTGCCTCCCTTCGGCCAGATCGCCCCGGCGGTGGTCGACGCGATGCGGCAGGCGATCGCCGAGACGACCGATGCCTCCTCGAGGACAGTCCGATTCACCATCTGGCGGACCAAGCAGATCCTGGCAGCCGGCGAGGATGGCGACGGCATCGAAATGCCCCACGAGCGCACGCTCTACCGGCTGTTCGACAAACTGGCCGCCGGGACGCATGCGACCGGCTCGGCAACCACGCGCCGCTCGCTGCATGCGCGTCCGGCCGGCCCGTTCGGGGAAGTCCCGGCCATTGCACCGGGCGAGTTGATGCAGATCGACTCCAGTCCGCTGGATGTCCTGGTCAGGCTGGACGACGGCATCGCGGAGAAGGTTGAGCTGACCGCGCTGGTCGATATCGCGTCCAGGTCGATCACTGCGGCGGTGCTGCGGCCGACGACGAAGGCGGCCGATGCCTCCGCGCTGGTGGCCCGCAGCATCACGCCGGACATGATGGGTCCGGGCTGGTCGGAGTCGCTGCGCATGTCCCGGTCGGCACTGCCGCACCGCCGGCTGCTGGAATTGGACGAGCGGCTGGAGCATGCGGCGGCGCGGCCGGTGATCGTTCCGGAGACGGTCGTCTGCGACCACGGAAAGCTGTTCATCTCGAACAACTTCCGGGCCTCTTGCCGCTTTCTGGGCATCACGCTGCAGCCGACGCACAAGGCATCGCCCTTCGAGAAGGGAGTGATCGAGAAGACCCTGGGGTCCGTGGCGACGCTGTTTGCGCAGTTCGTCGCGGGTTACACCGGCCGGTCGGTGGACCGCCGCGGCCGGCACTTGGAGGACGGACCGCTGTGGTCGCTGCCCGAGCTGCAGGAACTGCTCGACGAGTGGATCGTCGCTGTCTGGCAGAACCGGCCGCACGACTCCTTGCGTGACCCCGACGCGCCGAAGCGGGCCTTCTCGCCGAACGAGAAGTACGCGATGCTGCTGGAGTCGAGCGGCTACGTCCCGGCCCCGCTGAGCGGTGAGGACTACGTCGAGTTGCTGCCGGAACGGTGGCAGGCGATCAACGCCTACGGCATCAAGATCAACCACCGCACCTACGACAGCCCGGAGTTGAACCCGCTGCGCCGTCAGCGCTCCGGCATCGCCGAGAAGAACGGCTTGTGGGAGATCCACCACGACCCCTACGACGTCTCCCGGATCTGGGTACGCGACCGCCGCGGCGAGCGGGACCGGTGGATCACCGCGTTCTGGCGGCACCTGCACCGCGTCGGCGTCCCGTTCGGCGAAATGGCCTGGGACCACGCCCGCCAACAGGTCCCGGGCCGCAACGAGACACAGATCGCGGATGCGGCGGCCGCCCTGCTCCAGCGCGCCCACGATGGCCCCCTAGACGAGAAGGGCCCTGCGGCCAAACGATCTCAGAAAGATCGCCGGATTGCCGCCCGCACCCGGGCAACCGCCCCAGGCCGGGAGATCCCCGATCCGCCGGCCGACCGCGAACCGGCGGATGAGGACACCGACACCGCGCCGGCCAAGGTCATCCCGCTGGGCCTGTTCGACCCGCTCGCCAACCCCTGGAGGCGCCCGTGACCTCATCCACACCGGCAGCCCGGCAGGCCGTGTTGCGGGAGTCCGACGCCGAGGCCGGCCGACAGCTGAACACTCTGACCGGATGGCGCAGGTTCATCGACGGGCCGCCCGAACCCCCGGCCCTGTCGTCCCGGAGCACGTGGCAGCAAATGCCAGTACCCGAGCGGGACCTCTACGACGAAGACCGCCTGGACCATCACGCCCGCATGCTCACGATCGCCACCTCGTTCGTCGAGAAGACGGCGATCTGCGGCCGTCGGCTGGTCCTGCTCAACCGCCACGCGATCAGCGCCCGCCGAGGGCTGATCGTTTCCGGCCCCGCGGGCACCGGAAAGACCATCGCCATCACCCAGTTGGGACGCTCCCACGAACTCCTTGACCGGGCCCGGCACCCACACGTCAACGACCGCATCCCGGTCGTCTACGTCACCGTCCCGCCGGCCGCGACGGCCCGCATGATCGCAACCGAGTTCGCCCGCTTCCTGGGACTGCCGGTGCGGGCCCGCTCGAACATGACCGACATCATCGAGGCCGTGGTCGGGGTCTGCACCGACACGTGCACCGGTCTGGTGCTGGTCGACGAGCTCCACAACATCTCACTCACCAGCCGCCACGGCGCCGAAGTCGCCGACACCCTCAAGTACTTCTCCGAGCGCCTGCCCGCCACCTTCGTTTATGCCGGCATCGACATCGCCGAATCCAGCCTTCTGTCCGGGACACGCGGCGCCCAGATCGCCGGCCGCTTCACCCTGATCCCCTCCCGCCCCTTCCCCTGCAACAGCGAATGGAAGGGCCTGGTCGCCACCATGGAAGACACCCTGCGGCTGCACGACCACCGCCCAGGCACGCTCACCAGCCTGGACCGCTTCCTGCACAACCACACCGGCGGCATGATCGGATCCCTCTCCCACGCCATCCGCGGAGCCGCGATCGACGCCATCCTCACCGGCACCGAGAAGATCACCAAGCGGAGTCTGCAGGCCATCCCGCTCGACCACACCGCCCACACCACCGCCTCGATGGCCACGAAGACCGCAGCGTCCCGGTGAACAGCGAACTGCCGCCCCGGTATGCGCCTCTGCCGGTCCGCCTCCGCCCCTGCCTCGGAGAATCCTCCGACTCATACATCCGGCGCCTGGCCCGCGCCAACCATCTCAAGCCCAGCTTCCTGCACTGCTATCTCTCCGGCCCACCGCAGTGGTTCGCCAGGCCGCTCCTCGAACACCTCGCCACGGTCGCCGGCCACTCGCCCGAGGCACTCGAGCGCGCCCTGGCCGACGCCAGCGCCCTGGGTGGCACCAACAGACCACGCCGCCGCCTGCCCAGGAAGAATCCCTTCGCCCGGCGCCCGGACCTGGCGCACCGCATCGCCCAAGAGGCCCTGAAAGGCACACGGGTCCACACGCTCGCCAAGCGCTACAACCTCCGCTGCTGGGATATCCGCTTCGCCCTGGAGACCCCACGCCTGACCACCACAGAGACGGGACAGCTGGCCGACCCGATCACGGGCGAACTCGCCGACCTGGTCGAGAACATGATCAGCAGAGGGCTGAACAAGAGGCAGATCTGGATCGAGCTCATGGACGACCACGACTACCTGGTCAAATACCACAGCATCCGCCACTACATCGACTACACGCGATCCGGCAGACAGCGCAAGAAGCGGTCAGCCTCCCCCTTGGCATCCAATCTAGTCGCCCCAGGTCAGTGCACTGCACGCGACTGACTTCGACATCAAAGGACAAATATGCCCTTTGATGTCCAATCGAGGCGTTTGACAACGAAACCAGTCGTTTCGGCTTTTTTGATAGTGAACCTAGTCGTGAGGTGAGCACGCTGGAGGTGTTGGATGGCCGTGCCCGCTGGGGCGGAAGGGGCCGTGCCGTACGTCGAGGTGTCGTGCGTGGATGACAGGCGCGAGCATCGACGGCATCCGCTGTTGGACTGCGTGTCGGTCAGGTTCGAGGACGCGGTTCCGGTACGACCGGAACGCGCACGGGTGATCTTCGTGGGGGCCGCGCACGGAAACAGGGCCTGCTGGTGGCTCGGGGTACGAACCCGCTCCGAGTGTCTGGAGGTCCTTTTGTTCTAGTCTGCCGCGTCCGTACTGTCGGAGTCCAACTCTCGCGTGTCGCTGTGCGATTGCCTCGCCCGCTGGTTCGGCAACGCAGGTGATCACCCCGGAGCTGGGCGCCGATTACAGCGCGGGCTTCACTCGTGCGGGCTAATAAGTGATCTTGCCCCGGTATTGACCGTACGTGATGCCTAGCCTTGCCGTGACGGCGAGTGGCCGGCAGTGAGTGCCTGCGACCGCCGTAGAGCCCGGGGGTGCGGTGGAGGTTCGGGGTGTGCGTCACGCATACGGTCGCCGTGAGGTCTTGCGGGGCCTTGACCTTGATCTACGGCCTGGAGTGCTGGCCGGGATTGTCGGCGAGAACGGTGCGGGCAAGTCGACGCTGTTGAAGATCTTGTCTGGTGAGCTGCGCCCGCTGGGTGGCACGGTCCGTCATGGGGGCCGTTTCGGCTACTGCCCGCAGGACGTGGTGGTCAACGAGGCTCTGACCGTGCGCCAGCATCTGGAGTTCTTCCGAGTCGCGCGCGGGCTGTCGGATCTGCAGCACGCCGGGCAGGTGATGGACGCGTTGGGATTGTCGGAGTACGTCGATGAGCGTGCCGGCCTGCTCAGCGGCGGAACCCGTCAGAAGCTGAACCTGACCCTGGCGCTGATGCATGACCCGCAGGTGCTGCTGCTGGACGAGCCCTACCAGGGTTTCGACTGGGAGACCTACCAGCGTTTCTGGGACTTGGCGGCCCGATTACGCGATACGGGCCGCTCAGTCCTTGTCGTCTCCCACCTGGCCTATGACGCTGAGCGCCTGGACGAGTTGTGGCGCCTTCAGCGCGGCGTGCTGCGCCCCGCTGAGGGGGTGTCGGCATGAGGCGGCACCTGAACCTGTTCGTCACAGCAGTCCGTTTCGACCTGGTCGAACACGCCCGGAACAGGCTCGCCATGGTCCTGGTCGCCGTGTTCATCCCCTGCTGGATCAGCCTGGCGTACGCCGTCATCCCCAGCAGGCACCTGGCCTTCCGCCTGCGGGCGACCGGCCGGCTGCTGGCACCGGCCGGCAACCAGATCACGCAGATCACCGGCGCCATCAACGCCGTCACCCTCATCACCGGGTTCATGATGTTCGCCGTCACGTTCAACGGCGGGCGCTTCGACCGCCGCCTGGCCTTGGCCGGGTACCCCCGCATCCATCTCGTCCTGGCCAAGACCACCTCGCTGACCCTGGCCTCCGGCGCCATCGCGGCCTATGCCACCGCGGTGATCTGCATGGCCTGGAGCCCTCGGCAGCCACTGCTGCTCGCCGCTGCCTTGTTCTGCGGAGCGATGACCTACGGGGCGCTCGGCGTCGTCTTCGGCTCGCTGCTGCGCCGGGAGGTGGAGGGCATGTTCGCCCTGGTCATGACCAGCCTCGTGGATGTCGGTCTTCAAAATCCGCTGGCCGGCGGCGGTGCCGGAAGCCAGGTCGTGCGGTTCCTGCCTACCTACGGCACCATGCAGGCTGCCTCAGCTGCGGGTTTCACCCGCGAGTGGCTGCCCGGTGATCTGGCCGTTCAGTTCTTGTGGTTCGCCGGCGCCGCGTTCCTGGGCCTGCTCGCCTTCCACCGCCGCACCAAAGACGCCCTGACCGCAATGCCGTCCTTGCGTCTGCCTTGGCTGCCCACGCGCCGACAACCTGCGCACCCGGCCCGGGCCACGTCGACGTCCCGCTGAGTGACGCCCCCGCACGACGGCCCAACAAGGGCCCTGGAGGGACGTGTCGCGCCCTCATCGCAGAGCGAAGTCCTGACCCCGAAAGGGGGCCGGTTGAGCAGAAAGGGGTTCACAGATGCTGGTAGGGCGATGGCTGGATGCGGCGGGTATCACCGATCCTGTCCTTCGGCGCTGCTACACGGTGTGCGCGCGAGAGGTATCCGGTCTCGGCGGAGGGCGCGGCCGCTGGGGGGCGCTGCGCATCGCGCCCGCAGCGGCACGGCCTTATACGGCGGCGCTGGTGGCACACGGGTGCCGTGCTGATGCCTGGGCAGATAGCGGGCCGGTCGAGGACCGTCGGCGTCGGCTCGCCGAATTCGCGGAGGCCACCCGGGCAGCATTCGCCACTGGCGGCTCCCACGATCCCGTCCTGCACGCCACGGTGCACACGCAGCGGACCTTCGGCATGCCGCTGTCACTGATCGAGGACATGTTCACCGGGATGCAGCGCGATCTCGACTTCCGTGACTTCGTCACTTACGCGGAACTGTGCCAGTGGGCCGGGCAGGTCTCAGGCAGCCCGTTCTACAGGGTCATGTGGGCCATGGTCGGCACCGAACTGGCCGAAGTGCAATCGCTGGCGCATGAGTTCGCCGAACTGTGCCAGCTGGCCGACGTGCTGTGCGACCTGTCGGAGGACCTCGACGACGGCCGCCTGTACCTCCCTCTGGAGGATCTCCACCAGTTCGGGGTGTGCCCTGAGGACGTCAAGGCGAAGCGGTGGACACCGCCCATGGCTGATCTCATCGCGTTCGAGGCCGCGCGCGTCACTGACCGGCTGCCCGCCCTGGCCGCTGAACTGGAACACACCACCGCCAGCCCCTATACCCACGCAGTGGGAGAGCATTTCAGGCTCCTCGTGGCCGGAGCGCTGGCCGCAGGACAGGACGTACTACACCGGCCGGTGCAACCACCCATGGGCCACTTCCTCAACGCGTGGCGCCCCGTCATGCGCGATGTCATCCCCTGCTGACCATCGAAGGGACCTGTCATGTCCATCGCCGCGACCCCAGTCGGGGGCACACACATTCCGCTCCTGGAAGCTGAACTGCTGCGCTGGGTGGGCAGCGGCGACAGCCTGCTGGAGGTGTCATGCCTGGACGCACTGTTCCCCCCGGGCAAGCTCCTGCGCCCCGTCCTGTGCATGGAGTCGGCCAAAGCCGTCGGCGGCACCGCCGACCAGGTGCTGGCTTTCGCGGCCGGCATCGAATGCCTGCACGTCGCCAGCCTTGTCCACGACGACATCGTCGATCAGGACCCGGTACGCCGCGGGCGGGCCTCCACCGCCGAGCAGTACGGTCTCGCCGAGGCCCTGGTAGCAGGCGACGGACTGTCGATGGCCGGCATTGCGGCCATGCTCAGCGGCGGCCCCGCCGAGCGCGTACTGCACGCAGCACGGGTCACCGTCGAGGCCCTGCGTCACATGTGCCAGGGCATCATGCGCGAAACCGAAATCCGCGGCGACCTGACCTGCGGGGTACCCGCCGTCCTGAACGTCATGCAAGCCAAGACCGCCGCGCTGACCGGCGCCGCCTGCCAGGCCGGCGCCATCCTGGCCGGAGCAACCCCGGAGCAGGACCGGGCCCTCCGCACGTACGGAGAACAGCTCGGCATGGCCTTCCAGATCCGTGACGACCTGCTCCCCTACACCGCCGAGGACCAGATCACCGGCAAGACAGCCATCAGCGACGTCGCCAACCTGCAGCCCACCCTGCCCGTCCTGCTCGCCTACGAAGTGGCCGACAAAGCCGACCGCGACCGCCTGACCACCGTATTCCACGGCGACATCGATCCCGTCACCGCACACCGAGACATCCTCGCCGTGCTGACACGCACCGGCGCCCTCACCAAGGCGGCCCAGATGGCATCTTCCCGCGCCGAACGAGCACACGTTGCACTCACCGGCCTGCCGGGCGCCCTGCGCCTCGCCGAACTGGCCACCTCAGCAGCCGACCGTCAGCGCTGAGTAGGGCCGGGGACGGGCGCGGTGGCTGATGCTCCGTATCCAGCCCCCGCTCCTGGTCTGCACCGGGCTGGCCGCTCAGCCCTCACGTACAGGAGACCTGCGCTCATGAATACCTCCCGCAGCCTCAAGCGCTCCGCTCTGGCCGTGGCCGGGGCCGCCGGTGTCCTGGCGGTGGCGGTGATCGTCATCCCTCAGGAGGAGACCCCGGCCGCTCAGAGTGTGAAGTCCCCTCCGCTCCTGGCCGCCCTTACGCAAGCGGCTTCGCTGCCGTTCGCCTGCCAGGAGGCGATCTTCAAGGCCGGGGATCAGTTCGCCACCACCCGCTACGCCATCCCGGACGAGTTCTGGAACGCCGCTGTCGCCGCTCTGGGCAGTCTGACCGAGACCGAGCGGGCCGAACTCACCCGGCCTGCCTGTGCGGCGTGGAACAGTTGGGCCACCGCCAATAGTTCCGCCGTGACGGGTGAGCTCGACAACCGCTACCGCAACGCCGCCTTGCCGGTGTGCAACAAGTTCACCGTCGCCACGGGGGGAACGGTCAGGAAGTTCTCTCTGAACACGCCGGCGGCGGCCCGGGGCCTGGAAAAGGTGGTCAAGAAGGTGTGGACCCAGGCCATGACCAAGCTTTCCGCTACGGCCTCCGACGCCACCTGCCGCACCTCATACAGCACCGCCAAGACCGCCTGGTAGCCACCGCGGCCCTGGCCCCTGGTTTAGCCGACAGGATCCGCCAACACTTGTCGCCCATGCCAACGAGCATCGCAGTTGCCGCGGACTCGGGCTTCCTCGGAGAAGGTTGGTCCAAGGGCCGAGTTGGAGGATCACGCACTGCCGGTATGGGGAAGCGACACCTCCACCGAGGGTGCCTCGGAGGTGACGGGCACCGTCCTCAACGCGCTCCGCAGCCTTCCCGAGCGCCAGAGAGTGGTTCTCGCCTGAGCGATGGACGGCTACAGCCCTCAAGAGATCGGCGAGATTTTGGGCCTGACACCAGCCGGCGTCCGCTCCCATCTGCGTCATGCCCGCAACAACCTCAAAAGGATTCTGGAGTCGGAGCCTTCAGGTGATCGGTGCTCTTGACGGCGCACAGTGTCCGGCATGATGGTCGACGGCCGGACGCTCAGCGCGAAGGCGGGGAGGTTCCGGGATGACCGCAGTTGTACAGCGCCCCGACCCGTCGATGGCGGGGCGCTGCAGGACATCTCCTTCTCCCGGATGGACAAGCGCGTCAGCCTGCCCGCGTGCGGTTCGCCCTGCGCTACCGCGATCTCCCCAAGCAGGTCGGCTCCTTGCAGTGGAGTACGGCCGACGACCTCATGGTCGTCAGCGGCACGCAGGATGCCAACGGCGACCCGCGGCACACGTCGCCGCTGGAAGTTAGTCGTGTGGGGTGAACACACCGGGGGTTGACAGT
>NZ_CM002285.1:4569719-4572396 GCF_000497445.1 Streptomyces roseochromogenus subsp. oscitans DS 12.976
ATGTTCTGCGTGATGTTGTCGCCGTAATTCCCCGCCCTGGTGTCGGCGGTTCCCCAGGGGGACGCCGGTCGTGGATGGGGATGCCGGTCACGGTCTCGGGTTGAAGATCTTTCCCCGTGTCGGGTGGTTTGTTCGACCGATAGATCCTTCTTGCGAATTGGTGGAGATCCCCTGGGGCATGCCGGTGCCGGGTTGAGGGTCCGGGCCGTCTCGGAGTCGCTGGTGTCCCTTGACCAGCGAGCCGGGAGGTCGACGGACGATCCGGATGGCAAGGAGAACATTCACCGTGACGGACATCGTGGAGATCTACGTCCACTGGTACGCGGGCCGCTCGAAGACGCAGCTGGCGGCGTCGCTGGGGCTGGACCGCAAGACGATCAGGAAGTACCTGGCGCCGGCCGAGGCGGCCGGGATCACGCCGGGCGGCCCGCCGATGAGCGAGCCCGACTGGGCGAAACTGATCAAGAGCTGGTTCCCCGAGCAGGCCAACAGGCGCTTGAATCAACTGACTTGGCCGGAGATCGAGAAGCACCGCGACTACGTGGTGGAACTGCTGAACACCTGCACGGTGACCACGATCCACCAGCGGCTGCGCGACGAGCGCAAGCTGCAGGCGGGGCTGACCTCGTTTCGCCGGTGGGTACACGAGAACCTGCCCGACGAGGCCGCCCGCGCCAAGGTCACCGTGCTGAGGGAGAACGTCGAGCCGGGCTCGGAGGCCCAGATCGACTACGGCTTCCTGGGGCAGTGGATCAACGCCAACACCGGTCGGCGGCACCGGATTTGGGCGTTCGTGATGGTGCTGCCTGCCTCCCGGCACATGTTCGTCCGCCCGGTGGCCCACATGGACCAGCACGCCTGGACACAAGCCCACGTGGAGGCGTTTCGCTACTTCGGCGGCGTCCCGCGCCGGCTGGTGCCGGACAACCTCAAGACCGGGGTCGACAAGCCGGACCTCTACGACCCGAAGATCAACAAGTCGTATGCCGAACTCGCCTCCTACTATGGGGCGTTGGTGGATCCGGCCCGGGCTTTGAAGCCGAAGGACAAGCCCAGAGTGGAGCGGCCCATGCCCTACGTCCGCGACTCCTACTGGCGCGGGCGGACGTTCACCTCGCTGGAGCACATGCAGGCCGAGGCCCTGCTCTGGTCCCGTAATGTCGCAGGTCAGCGGCAGTGCCGTCCGCTGGGCGGGGCGGCTCCCTTGGCGGTGTTCGAGTCCATCGAGGCGCCGGTGCTGCTGCCGTTGCCCGAGGCGCCGTTCGTGCTGGCGCGGTGGTCGAAGGCGACGGTCGGCCCGGACATCCACATCAAGGTCGGCCGGACCCTCTACTCGGTGCCCTGGAAGCTGATCGGCCGCCGCGTCGATGTCCGCTCCACCGCCACCATGGTGCAGGTCTTCCACGAGGGTGAACTGGTCAAGACGCACGCGGCACTTGAGCAGGGCAAACGCACCGACAAGACGGACTACCCGCCGGAGAAGATCGCCTTTCAGATGCGCACGCCGATCTGGTGTCGCGGTCAGGCATCCCAGGTCGGGGATGCCTGCCGGGAGGTGATCGACCAGCTCCTGGAGGTCAATGCCCTCTACCGGCTCCGGGCGGCCCAGGGGGTGCTCGGGCTGCGCAAGAAGTACGGCGACATCAGGCTCGAAGCCGCCTGCCGCAAGGCGATCACGGTCGGCGACCCGTCCTATCGCACCGTCAAGGGCATCCTTGTCGCCGGCACCGAGACCGACCCGGAACCCGAGACCGGAGACGGTGGCGCCTCGGCCTTCCTACACGGCCCCGAGGGCCTGTTCGCCACCGACATCCCCCTGCAGATTCCCGATGACGTCCGCGACGACCAGGGGAACGACGACGTCGAGGAGGTCGCCCGGTGAGCGTGATGACCACCGCTCTGCGTGACTCGCTCAAGATCCTGCGGCTGTCCGGGATGCTCGAGACACTCGACGCCCGCCTCACCCAGGCCCAGGGCGGCGAGCTCGGGCACCTCGATTTCCTGCAGGTTCTCTGCCAGGACGAGATCACCCGCCGTGAATCCGTTGCGCTCGAACGGCGCCTGCGGCGGGCGAAGTTCGAGCAGCAGGCCACCTTGGAGGGCTTCGACTTCAACGCCTCCCCGAAGCTACCCGCGGCCCAGATCCGCGACCTGGCGGCCCTGCGATGGCTCCACTCCGGTGAGTCCGTCATTTTGTTCGGGCCCGTCGGGGTCGGAAAGACACACGTCGCCCAGGCCCTCGGTCACCAGGCCGTCCGACAGGGCGCCAACGTCCGTTTCTCCAAGACCAGCCGGGTCCTGGCCGAGCTCGCCGGCGGCCACGCGGATCGCACCTGGGACAAGCGCATGCGCGACCTCATCCGCCCCGACCTGCTCATCCTCGATGACTTCGCCATGCGGCAGATGAACGCCTCGCAGGCCGACGATCTCTACGAGTTGGTCTCCGAGCGGCAGGGACGTTCTCTGATCATCACGAGCAACAGGGCGCCCAGCGACTGGTATCCGCTCTTCCCGAACCCCGTCGTCGCCGAGTCACTCCTCGACCGGCTGATCAACGCCAGCCACCAAGTCATCATGAACGGCCCAAGCTACCGTCCCAACAAGCGACCGAAGGGCCCCAACGGCACCCCCAAGCCCCCGACCAGCTGACTCACCGACACCCCAGGGGTGTCCCATT